>NZ_AULI01000007.1 GCF_000425205.1 Pontibacillus halophilus JSM 076056 = DSM 19796
TAGCCGTTGATTTTCCTTCCGAAGACGAATCAACTCATTTTCTTCAGGAGTGCGATTGTCCTTCTCTTTAAAGGACCCGGACTTCTCAAATCGGCTCACCCAATTATCAAAGGTAGAAGGATTCAGCTCGTACTCTTCAATAATCTGTTTCCTAGGTTTACCGTTCTGATAAAGCTGGACCATCTGCTTCTTAAACTCCTCTGTGAACGTACGTCTGGACCTCTTAGTCATGGTCAGTGCTCCTCGCTATTTGAATTGAGATAAGTTTACCTGACCTTAATTTACATGTCCAATTTAGTGTAGCCTATCCACTGTCGATTCAAAAATGAACATAGGAGGTATTTCTCTTCTCTCATCTTTTGATTTGTATGCTTTCTCAAACACATCCTTCAACAAGACGTTTCCCCTTTGTTTTGTATCTAAGTGATTATTGTTAGGTGTCTTATTATCGCCATAATAAGTGAAAGTACCTTTCTTTTCATTCAATAAATCAGGCCACTCATCTACTTTACCTGTTGAGAAGATAACAGTATAAGCTAGTTGATCTTTAACTTTACCACCAGATTCTTTTCTCGACTTCCTGAAACCTCCTCTGTTCCCTACACTTTTGATATATCCATCCAACCTAAACAATTTTGTAAGAGGATCGTCTGCAGCAGGATTTCCTTTGGTGCCTCCTTCATAAATCGCATTTACAATCAAAGGTGCTTCCTCAAGCTCTTCATATTTGAATCTCATATAATCCTCCTCAAGCTATTGATGACGAAAGTGAACCGGCGAGGATTTCAAAAATTTCTGCCCCACAGCAGAAACTTCATTATGAAAAACAAGGATTTATGACCTTTATAGCACTTCAATTAATTAACATTTCTAAAACTTAATACTCAGTGACATCCATTCATTGAGATTAGTTAACTATAATGAACATAATTGAACAAGGAAATAAAATTATACCTCTAACTTCTCATACTAAAGACTCATACAGTTCCCAAATATTCGTTAGTATCTGTATCTTCATTTAACTCAGGTTCCACATATCAATAAATAACGTGGAGAGGGTTCTCATGTTTTTGAGAATTATTAGTTCTCAAAACAATAGAACCTTCCCCTGAGTTTTCTGAAAAAACAAAAATCCAATCCAATCAATTCAATATCGATACCCTTTCCTTTGATCCATGAAAATTGATTCTATTGAAAAATCACGGTACTTCTCTTTATGGATAAATCGGTGGTTGTTACCCGTTTTAGCTAACATTTTTACGGCAGCTTCAAAAATAGCTTTTTGATCTTTCAATCTAGCGATGTTAACGTACATTTTACCAGTTACAAATACTCTTCTTATCCAACTTGATTTTTGTAATTTTTTCTTACATTGTTTATGTATCTTCCACCTTACTATTGCCTCTCATTATAGTATTTATTTAAGAAACTTACTCTAAGCCTATTAATCTAGCCCTACAATTTTTCTTATGTATCCTTTATTAATGAACAGACATTTTTTCTTAATAGTTATTCCACTAGGCAATGTTACAAATACACTTTTACCTGATCCTTTTGGACGAATTTGAAATGGTGGATAGTCTCTTATTCCTCCTGGTAAGTTGTCAGACCATCTACCATGTTTTCCTTTTGATTCATCAATTTCTACTGTTATCGAGTCTGAATTAATCATATCTTTTATTTGATAAAAAAGTTCTGAGGCCTTATGTATAAAATCTTCATCAGGTACCCAAATAGTATATCCTAGAAACCTGTTTTTACCATACTCGTATTCATCCCATACTGTAAGTATGTATGTTGTTTCTGCGAAACAACTATACCAAGTAGATTCCTCAAATTCATCATACGCTATTTCAGTAAAATCAATATTTGGAAATGACATATCTTGATTATTTTTTTTATCTAATCTATTACGGACAGTTTTAATAGCATATCCTTCTTTTAAGAACTCATCTGTATGATTTAAGTTTCCTCCCTTTGTACCGAACATCAAACCAATTAAATTGAATAGACTACTCTTTCCATTTACTTCTTTTTTCATTTCAAATTGGATTTGTTCATCAGTTTTTCCGGTATATTCATTTAATGTTTCAGTAACAGTATCTAGAAAGCTACTGTGGGGAGGGATATTGATATGTTCAACTTGCTCAGGTGTCACTAATTTTCTAAAATATGAAGACATATATCCAACTTTATAAGAGTATGCTCTTGACTTTGCTTTCTGTATCGAAAATGGTTGTTTAACTAAGTCTTTTCCTTTACCTTGGCCTTTTGTACACGCTCCCATTATTTTTTGTTGTTTTTCACTAATTTCATGAGCCTTACCTTGCTCGATTTTATCAACAATTGAATGATAATCTATACGTACTTTTGACTTATCGGATTCAGATAACCGAAAACGCGCAGTCTTAATTATCTTAAACTCTTCAACTGGAGTGTTTTCTTCATGGAGATAAAAAATCAAAAGCATGTTACTCGCTTTTTTGTTTACAATGCTTTCTTCGAATGAAATTTTATAATCTTCCATATAATTAATCATACCTAGTACTAGACGCTCTTTGGAGCTATATCCTGCCTTTTTATTCTTAAGCACAGGTGTGACTTTCAATTCGATATTATGATGTATAAAATCCGAGCCTTTAATGGAGTTTGCTGGTATTCCGAAAAAGTCAGATTGAATCATATTACCTATATTTCCCTTGTCTTTTTTTCTTTTCATCCAACCTGACTTATCCAGATTCCCTAATTTCTCACCTTCAAGCTCTTCTGCTAGATGGAATATTTGTTGCTCGGTCCATAGATCAGAATAAAAATATGACATTAAAAACACCTCTTAAATATTTCAAATATTTCGTAGCTTCATTTTACCAGGGTTTAGTAAGAAAATTCAAAAAAATATATCCCAAGTAGTATAATTACATTATTAGATATTTGATTTATATTTTCATATATATAAAATTCATGAATAATAGGGGACGGTGCTTACATTTGTGAAATTATACAAGAAGGTACCCAAATACATTGATGATAATTCAATTATTCACACACCTTTTCTTATACGTTCAACCTCTCACACAAGTATTTATTATGATATAACAATACATAAATTAACATATTTTTATTAAATTAGATATATTGGAACAAATTAATAACTTCAACACATAATATAAAAAGAAATTGACATTGAATTAACGTGTTCAGGTTCTAGAGTGAAAAGTGCTAATAACAATTAAAACGACACAATGGTCAGTATATGTTTCGAAACATATTTAACAGAAAAAGTAAAAAAGCCCTCAGATTTTTCTGGGCGCTTTTTTTTCGAACTAATGAATTTTTCATCTTCAACTATTTATCTCAAAAAACTAGAGACTTACTCCCCAACTATCCCATCCCCATCATTATCACGCATGTAGGGGTATAACCAATGATTGCTGTTTATCGGCATATTGAAACCAGCTGCTTTTGCTTCTTTAATTGTTACCTGTCCATTACCGTTAGTATCGATGCTAGAAATATCACCATTATTGTTCGAACTCGCCGATTCGGAAGACTCATTGTCTATCACACCTAGCGATTTGTTTACTTCATCAGGATTCACATTATCAAATGAATCAACGACTTCATTACCCGTTAAATTATAGGTATATTTATAACTTGAGGGGATATGAGTTTCTGTATTAGGATATGTGACAATTGCTTCAAAATCAGTGGCTCCTCCCGCGTCACGGATTGCGTCTTCCAAATAAGCTTGATCACCATGGCGGTTTAGAGTACTTTCTTGTGGAGTAATATTGTAAGCATTTGATACGCCGCCAAGCGAATCAGCAATAATATGTCCTTCATCTAAAACATCACTTTCGACTCCAGGAACCTTTGCCTCATCTGAGTAATATCTACCAGACGATAATACAGGTTCCTTACTGTCATCTTGTAAAATAATCTTAGCTGCAATAACACGTACTAGTTGCCCGTATTCATTAGTAAAAGCCCAATATTTACGATCCCCATAACCAATGTCAACAACGACGTTAGCCTCACGGTATCCAGACAAATCACCGCCATCGACTTCAATAGTTTTGTATCCTGGAAACAGGTCATCATTTGTTTCGTTTGATGTTTCTTCTACTACTGGTTTATCGACAACCTCAGACAGAACTTCTTCCTTTTCTCTATGCTCATTCGTATTTTCTGTAGTTAATTCTTGTTGATTGGTTTCATGATTTGTAATAGAAGTATCTTCTCCATTGGTACAACCACTCAAAGAAATTAGCGTTAAAACTAAGATTAGAATGCTTATTTTCATTTTCATTTAAGATTCTCCTATAATAGTAAAATTCTTTGTTCAAATGAGATGTATATAAATCTGTATTATCTTATAACCTATTGATTCCAAATCCCTCTTGAACTATTGGGTGGGATAGATTATGTTGGCTCCATGCTCACCTCTAGCCAACCTTTACTTCAATTTTTATCGTGTACAAATCTAAGGTTATGTTATTTATAATTTTCACTCATGAAAATGAACCTATTAATTCTAAATCAACTCTTCATTCTATTCCATCTTCGTCCATTCCCCACTCCCAAACGTCTGGAAGCCATAGTCTGTTGCTTTAATCTCCACAATAGTTGCACCGCTTGGATTGCCATTTGTGATGATGTCGTCTAGTTCTTCTGAGAAGCCGCTTAGGCGGGCCCAGTAGCCGAATCCGTCGCCGCCTGTACTCTTGTAGCGGCCGGGTTCGATGTCTTTGCCGACGATGTATGAGCCGTCTCCGAATGTGGTAACGGGTTGTGGGCTGTAGCTGTCGTCAATCTTGACCCAGTCTCCAGATCCTTCTGAGTTAAAGGCTACGTCCGTATCCTTGATTTCAACGTAGGTCTGGCCTTGTGGGTTGCCGTTGGCGATGATTTCTTCAAATTCTCCGCTGAATCCGGATAGGCGCTCCCAATAGAAGACGCCGCCTTCGTGCTTATATAAGCCTGGCTCAATGTCTTTGCCTACTTCTAGCATGCCAGTTCCAACCGTAACGGTGTTATTCTCTGCTGGTGTTTCCTCCGTTGTTTCTTCTGCTGGCTCTTCTACACTTTCTTCAGTTGGTTGTTCGGCTTCTTCCGTTTCTTCTTCCACCTGCTGGTCCGTCTCCACTTCTTCGTTCGCGTCTTCGGTTTCATTTGCTTCATTTGCTTCTGGTTCTGTTGTTGCTTCTTCTGTATCTGGTTCTTCTTGTTCTTCCTGACCTTGGGACTCTGTGCACCCTGTTGCGAAGGCAACTAGGAATAAGCTTGCTAGAAGTCCAAATAACCATGATTTCTTGTTTTTCATGTTCATGAATGATTCCCCCTAATGTTGTTGTATCTTCATTATAATGGAACGGGTGCGCAAAAATGTGTCCACCCTGCATGTCTTTGTCAGCTGTATTGCTTCGACATGGCTTCGATTTCATCAATGACTTGTTGCTTGAGGGATGCTGGGGATAAGACTTTGGCTTTATGTCCCCATGTTAAGATCCAGCTCTTCAAACCCGTGCTCATCTTTGCTTGTGTTGTCAGAGTGAAATGCTCTTCATCAACAGGCTGAATCCACGCCTCTAACCCAAATCGGTCAAGGACCACATTCAAGAGGCTGACGTGGAATTGAATCTTCACCCGTTCTTCTTCCCCTGCAAACATGTGGAAACTATGGTCTACATAGTCCTGAATGTAAAAGTCTTCTTTCTTGAATCGGTCATCTGACAATTCAATGTTCCGCATACGGTCGAGGCGATAGTGGCGCATCTCCCCCGTTTCCTTGAACTTCCCGATTAAATAGTAGAAATCATTCTGCCAAATGAGGGCATAGGGCTCCACGTAGTAGGTACCGCCGTCACGATTGTATTCGAATTCTTTCTTCATATTGTATTTGCCATATTGATAAAGCAGGACTTTCTGCTCTGAGATGGCTCTATGTACCGAGTCGATGCTCAGTTTAACAAGCTGGTAGTCATCATTCGCAGATTGAGAGAATAAGAGTGGGTCCGGCAGCGTCTTCGCGATGTGCTTGCTTGTCAATTGTTTCACCTGCTGGATTAGATCCTTCTTCTCCTTCTCTGTAATAAATCGAGCGGATAGGACGGCATCATTAATCAGACGGAGCTGATACGTCTCGAACACGCGGTCCTGACAGCTGTAGAACATTTTCCCAAATTGACCTTGGTTTCGGACAATCTCGTAACCTGCTTCCTCAAGCACGTCCATATCCCGCTTCAACGTCCTCGCATCGAATTTGGCGTCCGCTCCGAAGACAAGGCGAAGCTTCTCGATGATTTCGTTCATGCTCAGCTCGTGATACTCATCCGTTTCCTCAAAAAGTATATCGCGTAGCTTTAGTAAGCGCGTATTGTTGTTTAATTCCATGAAGTTCCTCCTAAAGTTGCACTCCGTGTTGTCTATGTATTCCAGTGTAGATTTTACCAGATTATTTGTTTGAAGTGGGAGATTATACAAATTTTTAACAAAACCTGCTGACGTAAAAAACTCCCCCATGTCTTATGAAAATGGAAGACTGGGAGAGTGGATTACGATTTATTGAGAAGTTTTCACCGTTCGAAGATAAACAAAGAACGCATATCCACCAAACAACACCATAGGAACGAGTCCTTCCACCCATAGCGCAGCCTCTTCTCCCATAGTAAATGCATCTGTAATGAGTGCTGGGATGTTCAAGAATGCCACTACGAGTAGAAGGAGCATCGTCTTCATCTGGATGGAGAAGGCGATGAGAATAGCTAGACATAGAAGGCCTGTGACGACTCTTCCTGTTCCGTCCAACGTATACATCGGCAAGTCGGTGAATACGTACTCTTCCAATAGTAGGATGCCTAGAAAGAAGAGAACCGGGAAGAACCCAAGCAAGCCTGTGAGCGTGAATTCGACTGCTTTTCTTGGCTTATGACTTGCAAGGTATCGGAAGAGGGTAGCAGTGAGCAAGAGAAATAGAATCATAATCGTAGGATACCCGACTAGACTGAGTATGGAATAGCTCATGTCTCCCTTCACTGCGTCGCTAATGAGCATGATGGAGAAAGCGCCAATTGCAATTACAATGAACCATTTCGCAAGTTGCTTATGGTCTAAGGACATTTCTCCCGCAATCTCCTTCATATAGGATTTAGGAGATTGGCCGATAATGTGGTCGACGCTTCGTCCATGTTGCTCCGCTTCGTGCAGGTGGTCATGCAGTTCTTCAATGATTTCTTCGGCATCTTGTTCGTTCTTCCCGCTTGAAATTAAATAAAGGCGTAAATTCTCAATAAAGTCCTGACTCTCTTTCGATAAAGTCATGGTCATCCTTCCTCCTTCAGTAGTTCATCTACTCCGTCAGCAATCTCTTTCCATCGTTCTTTGAACAGTTGTAGTTCCTCTCGTCCAAGTTCTGTTAGAGCATAATATTTCCGCTTTGGTCCGCCTGATGGGTGTTGCTTTTGGGTTGTGGTAACTAGACCTTCCTTCTTCATACGGAGCAGGAGCGGATAGATGCTTCCCTCCTTCACCATGGTGAAGCCGTACGCGTAGAGCTTCTCGATCATTTCATAGCCATACGTCTCACCTTTCCCGATGATGGACAGGAGGCACCCTTCTAGGATTCCCTTTAGCAGTTGACTTGAGGACATGGGTACACCTACTTTCTACACTATCTTGTTAAACAAGATAGATGGGCAAAAAAAATAACTACTTTGCTTTGCAAGGTAGTTAAAGTGTAGCATGAAGAATATCACTTTACAATATTTTCTTTTCAACTATTTCCCACCTGTGTAAGTAATTCCTTGCACAAAGAAACGGTTAAAGAAGGCATAGATGATTAAAGTCGGGATGGTCATAATGGTTGAGGCTGCCATGATGTAGTTCCAGAAGCTAATGTATTGCCCTTTGAAAGCGTTCAATCCAAGCGTTAAGGTAAACATCTCTGGATCTGACATAACGATCAACGGACGCATAAAGTCATTCCATCCTCCCATAAAGGTAAAGATGGCTTGCGCGGCAAGGGCCGGCTTAGCTAGCGGGAGGACAATGCGGAAGAATGTCCCTATCTTACTTAGACCGTCCATTTGCGCGGCTTCTTCAAGCTCTTTAGGGAAGTTGAGGAAGAATTGCCTCATCATGAAGATAAATGTTGCGTTGATAGCCCCTGGAATAATAAGCCCTTGATACGTATTTAGCCACCCTAGTGCGCGTAGAACGAGGAAGCTTGGAATCATCGTAACTTGCATCGGAATCATGAGCACGGCTAGTACGAGGAAGAACCAGAATTTCTTACCGAAGAACTCAATTCGAGCAAGAGCATAGCCTGCCATGGAGTTAAAGAGTAAGTTCAATCCAACCATACATACAGTGACGATGATGCTATTCAACATCCATCGAAGGAAGAGTGGTTCCTTCTCAAACATCTCTACATAGTTTGAAACCGTAAACTCCTTCGGAAAGAATGTAAAGCCGCTTCCTACAATCTCTGACAATGGCTTGAAGGATGAAAGCATTGCCCATAAGAATGGGAGAAAGGTGACGATGGAATATCCAATTAGAATGGTATAAAGCAATGGCTTTAGCCATGTGCGATTCGGTTTCATTGCAGTCCCTCCTTAAGAGTACATCTTCTCTTCGCCAAAGAATTTCCGTTGAATAATTGTGACGACCATAATGATAATCGCTAGCATGATGGCGAGTGCAGATGCATAACCCATATCCAATAAATCAAACGCATACTGATAAATAAGTAAGACAACGGTAAGCGTTGAGTTGTTCGGTCCTCCCGATCCACCTGAGAAAATGTAGGACTGGTCAAAGAGCTGGAAGGTACCAATGACCCCCATAACGACCACGAAGAAGGTAATCGGCTTTAACATGGGCACCGTGATACGGAAGAATTTCTGCCACCAGTTTGCGCCATCAATCGTAGCCGCCTCATATAGATCTTTCGGAATATCCTGCATGGCAGCTAAATAGATGACCATAAAGAACGGAGCGGTAGCCCAAATGTTCATAATCATGATGGACTTTAAAGCAACTTCCGGGTTGTTCAGCCAATCAATTGCTGGAAGGCTAAAGACACCTAAGAACGTGTTAATGAGCCCATCCTGCTTATACATCCACATAAATATAAGGGTCAAGACAGCTGATGATGTGACTGTTGGCAGAAAGAAAATGAGACGAAAGAAATTGCGTCCTTTAATCTTCGAATTTAATGCAGATGCAAGGAGCAAGGCGAGGAACGTCTGAACAGGGACAACAATGATGACATACTCGAATGTATTCCAAAGTGCAATCTTCGCTCGACTATCATCGACCACACGTGTGTAGTTATCAAGAGCTTCAAACTGATAGGATATCCCACCCAACAATTCCACATCATTAAAGGAAAGGAACAGAGCATATAGAATTGGCGCCAAGATAAAGACACTCAGGATGAAGATGGCTGGACCCATGAACATATAGCCAGTTAAACTGTCCTTAATGACCCCCCTTACACTTCTTCGCTTTCGTGAACCGACCTGAACTTCTGTGGCTTGTTGATTGGAGAGCTCTTCATTCAACTGATTCATTTACATCACCCCTTATAAGAACAAGCGCATGTGAACGCTTACGTATTATTCAAGAGCTTTTATTTCGTTATTCGCCGTCTTCTCTGCTTTCTCAAGGGCTTCCTGTAGCGTCTGTTTACCGAGTAGGGCGCTTGAGAATTGGTTGTTGAAATTGTTCATGATAATGGCCAATTTGCTTCCGGCCTGCCACGGTTGGGCATAGGAAGCGCCTTCTACAAATGCGTCTCGATATTGACTATCTTCGTAACCGAGATCTTCAATGACGGATTTACGCGTTGGGAGCGCAAAGCCTGTTTCTGTCCATTGCTTCATCCCTTCTTTCCCAGTTAGAAAGGAAATCAACTCCCATGCTGCTTCTTTTTTCTCTGATTGGGCGTTCATGACATATGCAACGGTGAAAGCAGGTGTAACCCGTTCCCCTTCAATCGCTGGAACTTCTGCAGCATCAAACTGAAGCTCTTCATAATTATTTGAAAGAAACGGCAATGCCCAATTTCCTTCTAGTACCATAGCCGCCCTCTCCTGGCCAAACATTTCAATTGCCGAATTCGAGCCTACGTCACTTGGAAGCGCAGAAGTCCCATCCTTTACATATTGGTCCACAACGGGCTGAAGCGCTTGAATAGCTTCCTTACTCGCAAAGTCTGCATAGCCCTCCTCATCTACAAGGGTTGCGCCATAGGGTTTAAATTTATAGAACTGGCGTGGCAGCTCGGACGAAATACCAAGGCCATAACGTTCAGGCTGTCCATCCCCATCTTCATCCACCGTGAGTTTCTTTGAGTATTCACGTAGCTCCTCCCACGTCTCCGGTGGTCCTTCTAACCCAGCCTCTTGGAAGGCTTTCTCATTGTAGAGGAGTGCGAGTGGCGAGAAGTCTTTCGGCAAGCCATATACTGTATCCTCTTGTACGAAGGCATCTAGTAATGGCTTCTCAAAGTCGTCCAAATCGAAATCTTTCGTAATGTAAGGATTGAGTGGCTCTAACACCCCTTTCTCCATCATGGAAGGTGCTTCGAATGCGTCCATGTAGAAAACGTCTGCTGCCTGTTTGCCAATCAATCTTGTCTTCAACACGTCCATGTATTGATCACTAATTGTTTGGAACTCGACAACAATATCTGGGTGCTGTCGTTCAAATTCCTCGAGTATTCCTTCTAATAGCTCTTGTTCTTCAGGTGAAGAGCCCCATCCGCTCATTTCAATGATTGTCTCACCGTTTGGTCCTGTCCCGGTCTTATTGGAACAGGCCACTAGAGTTATTAAGAGAAGCGCGGTTACTCCTATAAGCCACGTCCGTTGAGCGATACGTTTCATTATTGCCTTCCTCCTTTACGTTGGCATAACGGATCCGTTTACATGAACAGGAAGTCCAGTCGTATTCTTATGAATCTGAACCTGATACCCTTCCTCACGTCGGTGCACGGATAAATCGAGCTCACCATCCCGAACCTTCAGATGCGAGACATGTAGCTCATTCATTCCTTGCAGTAGAAATGGGTGAAGTGTTATGAATTCATCTATTACAGACGGGTACAGGCCGAGCATCGTCTGCGTGAAGGAAAGCGGCGTCCCTGCAGCCCAGGCTTGTGGGGAGCACGCAATTGGATAATGAACAGGGTGACCCATATCTCGGTCATAGCCACAGAACAATTCAGGCAGTCGATCGTATTCAAAGTGCTGACTTGCTTCTACTAATCCACTCATCACCTTTGCAGCAGCATCCTGGTACCCTTGTCTGCCCATGCCAAGTAAGATGATACTGTTGTCGTGAGGCCACACAGACCCATCATGATAGCTCATCGGGTTGTAGCCTGCTTCTCCTTCTGCCATCGTACGTATTCCATAACCTGAGAACATCTTCTCTCCCGTAAGCATGGCCACAAGCTCGTCCATCCGATTCTGGCTAACAAGATCTGCCCACAGTGTGTGCCCAGGGTTTGAGGTAATTGTTCCAACTTGTTGCTTGTCTCCATCTAAGGCAATGGCATAATAATTTACGTCGTTCATGTAGAAGGCTTGTTCGTAACGCTCCTTTAGAAAGGCTGCTTCCTCCTGAAGAACCGCACCCTTTTCCTTACGCCCAAGCGCTTCATACACGCTAGCAAGTCCTCTCTTTGCTTGGTAGACATAGCCCTGAACTTCTGAAAGGGCAATAGGGGTTTCTGCAAAGTCCCCGTTTCGATGGACGATGGAATCTCCAGAATCCTTCCAACCTTGATTGGCAATCCCTTTGGATGATTCTTGATGATACTCAACGAATCCATCCCCATCACGGTCCCCGTACTCATCCATCCACTTTATGGCTGCTTCAACGTTCGGAAGCAATTCACGAGCAAGGTCTAAGTCGCCCGTCCAGCCTATATACTCGGTAAACAATATGACGAACAGTGGTGTTGCATCAATCGTACCGTAGTATGGAGTGAACGGAATCTGACCTGTTGAAGCAAGCTCACCGTACCGAATTTCATGCATAATCTTACCTGGTTGTTCGTCGCGCCAATGGTCGACTCGCTCTCCCTGCATACTCGCCATCGTACGAAGAGTTCCTTTCGCTAGGCCTCTTTCATACGGGAGCATTTGAAGAGCAGCAATGAGGCTATCGCGACCAAAAGGAACTGCGAACCAAGGCAGTCCAGCCACAGGTAGGTTACCGTAACCTACGTCTGTTAACAGAACGTGCATATCCTTCAAACCTCGGTCGATTAACCGTTGCAGTGGAGCATAGTCAGTCTTTACTTCTGTATGACTATCTTTCCAACTGTCTGCTTCCTTTCTTAATTGTTCTAGTGCAATTTCTGGGTCCATACTACGTACAGATTCGTCACCAACAAGCGGCTTCACCTGAAGGGAAAGGACAATCTCCTCCGCATGACCAAGCTCCATTGAGAACGAGATTTCTCCTTCTTCGACAGATTGGGCTTCCAGATTCCACTCCATAACCGCTTGCCGCTTCACCCCATCTTTCCCGATGTAGGTTCGGATGAGCTGTTGCTTCGATGTTTCAGGTTCCTCTTCTGCTCCTAACTCTCCACCAAGAAATCCCCTTACAACGAACATATCCGCAAAGTCCACATCGAGCTGCATTTGAAAGTCGAACGCAACACGTTTCGGTGCATAACTCTTTAGCTTGATTTGTTCGTAGTACACGCCTTCGTACACATATCGCTTTCGCTCCACTTCAATACTCTCACGCCATAGTTCTACAACCCCATCCGTTTCCATATGAGGATTCGTTAGTAGCATAGTCGATTCGTAGTTATGACGCGCATTGGATGAAAGCAATACAAGCGGCACGTTATTTATCTTCATCATAAGCTCGCTTAGAAATCGTGTATCGTATTTATAGAGGCCAAGTCCGTATGAATGATCCTTTGGGATATTGCCTGATTGATCTGTAAGCATGAACACATCATTATGTTTTAGAACGCGGTAATCCATCATTCCACTCCTTTATTCTGTTCCGAAACGTTTCGATTATGGTATAAAAAAATTACGATGTTCTTACAACGGTGGTGGATTCTCTAGGTGTAAACATGTGAGATAGGATTGAACTTCTATCTACAGCTTCATCCTGCAGCATGCGAACAATAAGCTCAGTGGCTTCGCTCCCTATCCTGTATGGATCTTGAGCTACTGTTGTTAAGCTAGGAGTCACATAGGAAGCGAGTAAACTATCGTCATACCCGACAACGGACAGGTCCTCTGGAACAGAAATGCTCAGTCGCTTCGCCGCTTTCATGACACCAAATGCCATTAAGTCGCTGGCACAGAACATTGCCGTAATTTCAGGAGATTGCTGCAGAAGTTCGTAGGCGCTTTCTTCCGCAATCCGTTCATCGAAATCGCCAGTCGTCATATAAGCGGGTATGACTGGTATCCTGTGCATGCGTAGAGCTTGCTCATATCCCTTCAGTCGCTCCTGGCTGACGTAAGCTCGGTTGTGCCCATTCATAAACCCAATGTTTCGATGACCAAGACCAATTAAATGTTCAACCGCTTCATACGCCCCTTTACTATTGTTAGTCGTTACATAACCAACTGTTGGTGCCTCAACGGGAATATCGACAAGCACACAAGGAATATCACTTTCAATCACTTCTTCAAGGTAAGGATCATCTGTCTTAATTCCTTGAACAATGACCCCGTCCACCTGGCGCTCCCTACAGAGCTGGGCGTATGTCTTTTGCTTCTGCTGCGCAGTGGTAGTATTGAACAAGACCATATCATAACCAAGCTCACTGCAACGGTGGTCGACGCCAGTTAGTACCTCCATTACAATATTGTCCTTCGTGCCGTTACGGCTTAACCCTGAAACGAGTAGACCAATTGTTTTCGTCTGGTTCATGACGAGGCTACGCGCTACATAATTAGGACTATAATTCAGCTGTTCGGCAACCTCCACGATGCGCTTCTTAGTTGATTCCTTTACATCATCGTACCCGTTCAACGCCCGTGAAACAGTCGTCACCGATACGCCTGCTGCTTTGGCTATATCTTTAATCGTCGCCATCGTCATCCTCCCTTCGTCCGAATCCGAAACGTTTCGGTTACGGAGTATTCTATACGCTATTGAAAGCGGATTCAAGATTTGTTTTTCTCTTTCTGCCGATTTGCCGTAGTGAATCTAGTAATAGAATTTTTAGTTACGAAGTGTCCCCTATGCGTTCATATTGTGAACACAATTGGAGAACGAATGGCCCTCCTTACTCCCCCGCCTACAGACAACATCTCTCTTATTCTATGATTCTAATAAAATTTTAGAAAATTTAATCACTCTTATCCTGCATGAAGACGGGATTTTTTTATTTTTATGTACATTTACTGGAACGTTATGGTTTGACTTCCAGTACTCCCTTTCTTATAATGCGGACGTAGCTTAAGTTCACATTGTGAACAATAAATTCACATCATGAACGATAGTATCTCCAACTTGAGAGGAATATCGAATTCTTCCTCTCTCCACCTAATCTCGTAAGGAGTGTAACTCTATGAAAATTACAAACATTGAAATTAAACACTACCGCTTACCATTAGATCCACCATTTAAAGCCGCGTGGGATCCATCCCCGCGCACCAACTTTGCCTCCACTCTCGTACTCGTCCACACCGATGAAGGGTATACAGGCATCGGCTCTGGAGACTTGATGGTCGGCTTTGAGGGCCACGAACATCTGTTTATCGGACAAGACCCGTTCGACATTCAGCGTCATAGTAGAGTGCTTGATAACATCGACTTCCACTACGGTCGTTGTTGGCCTCTTGATCTAGCACTTTGGGACTTGATGGGGAAAGCAACTGGCCAGCCGGTCTACAAATTGCTTGGTGGCTCAACGAACAAGGTCGAGGCTTATGCGTCGACAGGTGAAATGGTCACACCAGAAGAACGTGCCAATCGAGCCGAGCGCCTGATTGAAGAAGGCTATAAAGCGATGAAGATTCGCTTCCATCACGAAGATGTCCGGGACGACCTCGCTGTTGTAGAAGCTGTCCGTGAACGGGTTGGCAATAGAATCGAGATTATGGTCGATGCCAACCAAGGATGGAAGATGCCTTGGGACACGAACCCGGTATGGGACTTGAAGAAGGCTCGCCAAGTCGCAGACGAACTTGCAGACCTTGACGTGTTCTGGCTAGAAGAACCGCTTCCAGGTGATGACTTCGAGAACATGGCGAAGCTTCGTGACATGTCTAAGATTCGAATCGCCGGCGGGGAAATGGTTCGTCGTACGCACGACTTCCGTGAGATGGTACGCTACGGCTCGCTCGATGTGTACCAACCAGATGTCGCCCTAGCAGGTGGAATTACGAAGGTCAAAGAAATAGCCGAAAACGTTCAGTCCAACGGAGCATGGTTCAGTCCACACACGTGGAGTAACGGAATTGGAGTGATTGCGAACCTCCACTTAGCAGCAGCCGTAAGCGACGCACCGTATCTTGAGTTGCCTTATGACCCACCAATCTGGACGCCAGAACGCCGTGATTATGTTCAAAGCAACAAACTGCATGCTGAGAATGGTGTGTTGACGATACCGGATACGCCTGGCCTTGGAATTGAGCTTGACCAGGAAGCATTGGAGAAATACGAGATTAGCTCCGCATATTTCGGCGGAGAAACGTACTAAAGGAGGTTCATAGGATGAACATTGAAACGAAGAATCAGATGTATATTAACGGAGAATGGGTGAACGCAGACAGCGGAGAGACAACACCCGTTACGAATCCAGCTACAGGTGAAGAAGTAGCCAGAGTTCCAAATGGCGGTCAAGCCGAAACGAAACGTGCTGTTGAGGCTGCGAAGAAGGCGTACAAATCATGGTCCAAATTGACGGCATCAGAGCGCGGTCAGCACCTTCGTAAACTGTTCAACCTCGTCAACGAACACGCGGAACACCTTGGACGCGTGATGACGCTAGAACAAGGAAAGCCTGTTGAAGAAGCAACAGGTGAAGTTCAATGGGGCGCAGGCTATCTTGAATTCTACTCTGAGGAAGCGAAGCGCCTGGACGGTGAGTTGCTCACACCATCCTCCCCTTCTCAGCGCATTATGGTACAGAAGCACCCAATTGGGGTCGTTGGGGCCATCACACCGTGGAACTTCCCATCTTCCCTCTTAACAAGAAAGATTGCTCAAGCTCTATCCGTCGGCTGTACGCTCGTCTTAAAGCCAGCACCTGAAACGCCGTTATCGGCCATTGCACTATTTGAACTGATTGAGAAAGCTGAACTGCCAGCAGGGGTTGTGAACCTTGTGATGGGCGATGCACAGGAGATTGGTGATGAATTCCTGACCAACAAAGATGTGCGTAAGTTGAGCTTCACGGGTTCTACGAACGTAGGGAAATATTTAATGGAGCAATCGGGTCAGCAATTGAAGAAGCTGTCCATGGAGCTTGGTGGTCATGCCCCGTTCATCGTATTTGAAGACGCTGACCTTGATCGTGCGGTAGATGGCCTTCTAGCGAACAAGTCTCAAAATGGCGGCCAGACGTGCATCTGTGCGAACCGCATTTTCGTCCACGAAGACATAAAGGATGCCTTCATCGACAAGTTCACAGAGAAATACCGCAACCTGAACATCGGGAACGGATTTCATGAAGGCATTCAAGTTGGGCCACTCATTCGGAGGGATGCCATTGATAAAGTGAACAATCATATTGAGGACGCGGTGTCCCAAGGGGCTACGCTCGTAACTGGTGGCGAGGCGTTAACAGAAGGCGACTTCGCGAAAGGGAACTTCTTTATGCCAACTGTGCTGAAAGATGTAACACCTTCTATGAAGATCTTCCGTGAAGAGACATTCGGTCCAGTTGCGCCGTTTATCACATTCAGCTCCGATGACGAAGTAATCCAGCTAGCCAATGATTCTGATTACGGGCTTGCTGGCTACTTCTACACGAAGGACCTTGCCCGTGCGATGGAAGTCTCCTCTGAACTCGAATACGGAATGGTCGGCATCAATGCATCGGCGATGGGCGATGTGAATGCGCCATTTGGCGGCATGAAGGAAAGCGGCATGGGACGTGAAGGTGGCCACCACGGCATTGAAGATTACGTGGAATACAAATATATCAATTTACAATACTAGCAAGGAGGTGTCTGATGTGAATCCATTTACGTTTCAGTTACGCACGACAATCCACTACGGAGAAGGACGATCTGAGCACCTCTTTAAGGATGTAGAGCACCTTGCTGCATCAGATACAGTCGTCCTTGTGACAGATGCGACCTTGAGGAAGCTCGGGCTTATCGATCCAATTGTCCAGGACCTTTCCCAATACGGGAAGGATGTCTATGTGTATGACGGGATTGCCGGTGAGCCGAAGACGACTCACATTGACGAAGTAGCTTCCCTATTAATAGAGAAGGAGAGCACGCTCGTCATCGGCGTTGGTGGCGGTTCTGCCATTGATACGGCGAAGACGGCTGCACTTGTGGCGAGTGGTGAACACGGGGCGGCCACTTATGCCCTTGGTGCTCATCCCTTCCCGGACAAGCGCGTATATTGCGTTGGCGTTCCGACGACAGCAGGAACGGGAGCTGAGGTGACGAGCACGACCATTTATGCAGATGAGGATGGACGGAAGCTATGGGCATGGGATGAGCAAATGGCGCCAGAGCTAGCGATTCTCGACCCCCTACTCACGACACAGCTTCCCGCTCAGCTTACGGCAGCGACAAGCATTGATGCAATCGTTCACGCCATTGAGGCCTGTACGGGGCAGAATGAGAATCCGATGATTGAAGCCGTTAGTCTTCAAGCCATCTCTATGCTTGCCCGCTCCCTACCTGTCGCCCTTCACCAACCAGAGGACGAAAAGGCAAGAGGAGAACTGCTTATGGGATCAACGCTCGCTGGTGTTGCCATTGAGCACGGAGGAACCGGACTTGCTCATTGCATCGGGCATGCACTTGGTTCTGTTGCCTCCATCCCCCATGGGCGATCAGTAGCGATTGGACTCTATCACAGTTATGAGCACAATCTCTCAAGCGGAAAGACGGCCGTGTTCTCTGAGATAGCTAGAGCACTTGGCGTTCACGGCGATTCATTGACAGAAGAGGAACGTGCCGCCGCTGGTGCGACAGCCTTCCGCTCTCTTGTTGAGAGTACTCCTATCTCACTGACTGTCGAGGAGGATGGGCTTACAGAAGACGACTTTGACACGTTACGGACCAGTCTTGAAGCAGAAGAAAATGCGCCAATGAAGAAGAACAATTGCTACCTCCCAAGCGAGGAAGAGCTCACCTCAATCACGCGTCAGATCCTAGTTGCTTCTCCTATCGTAGGTTGATATGATATGTAGGCGCACACCCAGCTGTATAGATAGAAAAGGAGTGTGCATATGACAGAGAAAACACTTGGAGAAAGACACTTGTACGTGAAGCTTCTGCAAAGAAAGGTACCTCGTCGTTTATGAACCAAGAAGATAAGAACGTCAAAGTCGTTCAGTCGATTGACCGAGCGCTGAATCTGTTGCAAGTCATCTCGAGGCAGACAGAACCAGTGCCCGTCAGCGACTTAGCTGCGCTTACAGATTTAAACCGAACCACCGTATGGAGAATATTGCTCACACTCGAACAACGGCAATTCGTCGAATATGACCCGATCTCGAAGGGCTACCAAATTGGTTATGGGGCCATGAAGCTCATTCAAGGTAAATCCGTTTTGTATACGAGCTTTATTAGGCTTGCCCGCCCCATCTTGAACAAGCTGATGGAGACGGTGAATGAGACGGTGTTCTTAAGTGTACCGATTCACTTCGGCACACTAACGATTGACCAGGTAAACCCTGGCCACCGCATTCAAGTAATGTACCATCAGGATGAAACACTGCCGCTTCATTGTACCTCGAACGGCAAGATTTATCTTAGTCAGCTCTCAGACCGGGAACTCGAGTTAATCCTGAAGGAGAACCTTACTGCCTACACAGAACACACCATGACAGACGCCGACAAGCTCCGCACCGAGATCTTAGATATCCGAAAGAATGGATATGCCTTCTGTCTCGGTGAGCTTGAAGAAGGTGAAAACGGGGTCTCAGTCAGTATTAACGACGTCTTCGGCAAATGCCGCGGGTACCTAAGCGTCGCTGGTCCTGAATTCCGCCTCACGAAAGAGAAAATGTATGAGGCCATCCCAGCTCTTCAACAAGCTGCCGATGACATTCAACATCAGCTGAACGCTTCATAGACAACAAAGAAACCGCTCCAGGCATTTAAGCTTGGGGCGGTTTTCTATTTATGATTAGAGAAGTGTTTTGCTCTACAAATAAAGTGGAAAAAGTGAACGGTTCACGCGTTTCTTCTTTCATACTTTTTCTCCATGGAGGGTTCATCCACAGACTGGTAAAATATCCATATAAGCACTATGTACTTCTTTGGAGGTTTTTTTATGAAGAGAGGTTTCAATTTACTAGGTACTATTTTGTCTGTAGCGTGTTTCCTTCTAACGTTACTTGCTCTTTACTCCACTTTTAACAATGGTTGGTTTATCCCAAATCAAAGTTATTGGCTATTAGTTTTATCGGTGACTTCAATACTATTTGGTATATTAGGTTTAAAAGAAAGAGTTAATTACGGGCTTATTAAAACTGTTGTTACATTCTCTCTATCATCGCTAACAACTTTAGCACTAGTAATGGGGATCGTATTTACAAGCTTCTTTACGATGGATAAAGAACTTATCACTACAACTTATTCACCTAATAAATCTTATGAAATTGATTTCTATGAAATTGATGGAGGAGCAGCAGCATCATTTGGAATCATAGGTGAACTTAACGGTCCGTTTGTGTTTAAGAAGAAAATTTATTTGGAGAGTAATGCTGAAGAGGCGAACTTTAATTGGATAGATGAACACACAATAGTAATTAACTCAAATACATTAGATTTAACAGATAAACATTACTATTATAATTAAATATTTAGTTGTATGTACACACGACTTACTATCACTGATTTTACGTGAACAATCACTTTTTTTACGTCCCTAAAACGTCAGAATTACCCGTATATCTTCTGTGATTCTTCAACACGATGAGTTATACAGGCTTAGCCTTATTAGCAAAAGGACTATCCTCAGCCATGACAATCCCCTCCCATCCATGAGATGATACAAATAAGGGAGGGATAAGATGACACAGTCATTACGAATTGGGATTATTGGCGCCGGCGCGATTGCGCGTGGTGCTCACATACCAAACTATCAGAATTATGGAGAACATGTTGTGGTGGTCGGGGTGGCCAATCATAACCTACATAAAGCAGAGGCTTGTGCGGAGGAGTTCGCAATCCCTCACGCGTACGAGCGTTACGAGGATATGCTCCACGAGTTGGAGCTTGATGCGGTAAGTATTTGTACACCGAATAAGTTTCATGCAGAACAGGCGATTGCTGCACTTGAAGCCGGGTGTCACGTCCTATGCGAGAAGCCACCAGCGATCTCACCAGAAGAAGCGAAACGCATGAAAGAAGCCGCTGAGAAATCCGGCAAGATACTTATGTACGGTTTCCATTACCGTTTCCACTCTGAGATGGAGACGCTGAAGCGATTCATTGATGAAGGTGAACTTGGTGACATCTATGCTGTTGATGCCTCCTACAACCGACGCCGAGGCATTCCAGGTTGGGGCGTATTTACGAACAAAGAGTTGCAAGGCGGAGGTACGTTAATTGACAATGGTGTCCATATGCTTGATGCCGCTCTCTATCTCATGGGATATCCAACCCCTAAGACGGTTCTTGGTAGTACCTATCAAGAAATCGGTACACGAGAAGGCGTTGGATTGTTCGGCGAGTGGGACTATGAGAACTTCTCGGTAGAGGACATGGCACGGGGGATGATTACGTTCACGAACGGAGCTTCCCTTCAGTTCCAGTCTTCCTTCGCGGCCAACATTGAGGAGAAAGATGTTCAGCACTTACAGATCATGGGGAACGAAGGCGGTGCACAAGTCTTCCCACTGAAACTATTTCAGGAGAAGCATGACACGCTACTAGACGTTACTCCACGTTATCTAAAGGATCAAGACCCCCATCAACACCTGTTGCATCATTTCATTCGAAGCATCTTAGGAGAGACTGTTCCATCAAGCACCCCAGAACAAGGCCTCGTGCTTCAGACCATCGTTCACGCTCTCTATGAATCAGCTAAGACTGGCAAGGCGGTTGAACTATAAATAAAGAAGGTCCAGGGCAATTGCTCTGGACCTTTATTGGTTCAATTGAATACTAGAATCATAATTGTTTTCCACTCATCAACTTTTGCATTCGTTTGCGGATTTAGATATAGTGGTATTTATTGGTAAACAGGAAAGTAGAAGGTAAGAATCGTTGGGTCTTCCCCGTTTCGTGAAAGGTGGATTATTATGGATATTCTTGTCCCAATTGGAATAGGGTTTCTTGTGAACTTCATCGCTTTTATCGCCTTCGCCTTATGGTCTAAAGATTTATACAAATCAGCTAAACTTACGCTATTCTTCGCGATTGCGGCATTTCTCCTGTCTTTATTCATCGGAGGATGGCGGGGCATGGGATTAGGGGTAATAAGCTCTGGAATGTTTGTGTTGACTGTACTTGCATTCGGAATTACCTATTTAAGAAAACGACTGGTAGCGAACAACTACTAGCGACTCCCCCATTAGAAAAAGCACCCTACTTAAGTAGGGTGCTTTCAACTTTGTGATCCTAGAAGTTAAATTCGTCAGGGTGTGGACCACTGCGAGCGTCTTCGTTCAACGCATCAAGCTTGTCCAACTGCTCTTCATTCAGTTCAAAGTCATAAAGCTCAATATTTTCTTTAATACGAGATTCCGTCATGGATTTAGGAATTGTAATGACACCATTTTGTAGGTCATAACGAAGGATGACTTGTGCTGGTGTCTTTCCAACCTGTTCAGCAATCTCTTGAATTGTGTCATTGCTTAATAGATCTGCGTTCATAAGTGGGGACCAAGCTTCCACTTGAATGTTGTGCTTCTCGCAGAACGCACGTACTTCATTTTGAGTTAGCTTCGGATGGAACTCAACTTGGTTGATGACTGGAACGATTTCCGCATCTTCAAGAAGGCTCTCTAAATGATGCACTTGGAAGTTACTTACGCCAATAGACTTCATGCGTCCATCTTTATACAGCTGCTCAAGTGCTTTCCATGGCTGTTGCCATTTATCTTCACCAGGCCAGTGAATTAAGTAAAGATCTAGATAATCAAGACCTAACTTCTCAAGGCTTTCTTCATAGGCTGCAATTGTTTCGTCGTATGATAAGCCGTCATTCCATACTTTAGATGTAACGAAAAGCTCGTCACGCGTAACAAGACCCGCGTCAATCGCTTTCTTAATGCCGTTCCCGACACTACGCTCATTACCATAAATCGCTGCCGTATCAATGCTACGGTAACCAATTTCAATGGCTTTCTTCACAGCTTCTTCAAGTTCTGCACCTTCATCAACACGGAATACACCGTAGCCAACTTCAGGCATTTGAAGGCCGTTGTTCAATGTAATGGATTGTACACTCATACATACACGCTCCTTTATAATTAGTTCAATCGGGAAACCCCAATGAAAGACAAGTCTAGTATGAACCTTTTATCCGTTTAATAACAGTAGGCACTTTCAAGTGCGCTTGTTACCTATAGGTAACTAGAGAATTCGACTATCTGACGTTAAATACTTGAAGCTCTTCCCTAACGTCACGATGCCGAGTGCACCTGCAAAGCCTAACCCAATCCAAACTAGAACCCGATCAGAGAATAGTATACCGAAGATCATGCCAAACAGCACGAGAAACGCAATCAGTTGTGGAAGCTTCATCTTGTATCCCTCCGTGTTGGGGGTATTCCCTGTATGGGTGGATAATATGCGTTTCTGTTAATAGAAACGCTTGGACTGTTAATATATAATATCTAAACTCTACCACTATTACGTCGTTTGAAGCTTAGCGAGCCTTTCTATACTCTCCAACCACTCGTCCCATTCACTTTTACCAGCCAAATAGAAGTTTACAGGCCTCTCAGAATCTTCATGGTGCTCCGAAACCCACACCCCTCTTGTTGAAGGAAGGAAAAAAATAATATTCTCGGGACTCGCATCATCTTGAGGACCTTCCATACTAAAGTTTGTAATGTTAAACAATCTCCAATTTAGCTTATTCAGATCCTCTAAAAACATTTCAAAACTCGTCTCTTCTTCCAAAGTAAACAATGCCCCACCTTTAATCTTGTCCACATTATTAGGATTACTCAATTGCTCAAAATCTTGATAAGTCAAGTTAAAACTGAGGTTTTCTTGATATGCGTCGTAGGTTATTCCGTAGTATTCTCGGATAACATCTCTTATTTCATTAGAAGAAATGAGAGCGAACTCATGAATAATATCTCTGTCAATGAGATGGAACAGCCAATCATCACCTTCATAATGATGAAGCATAAGTGAAGTTCTTTCAGGTGCATTTGAACAACGTATCATCCTTCCTGATTGAACATACTTCTCCACTAGATTATGCAACTCTTCATTAAGAGGATTCTCACCTCTTGACTCACGTTCTTCATCCCAAATTCTTTTCATGATTAACTGATGTGATGTAGCTTGCATAATCGCTGACCACTCTTTCTCTGAGCGTCTTCCCACACTTGCTTCCGCAATACCTTTAGCCACACTTGGGTAACCTGAAGCGCTAACCATTAGCGTTAATTCTTCTGAAGTAGTCGTAAGTAAATGTCTCAAACTTTATCCTCCCTAGAGTAAGTACTTCACCACTGACATTACAATAGTGTAAATAATGATAAATGATATTCCGACAACTAGTACTCCGACAAACATTAAGGCCTTCCTAGCAAACCAATTGTAATTTAGTAGTCTTTTATATAAGTACCAACCAATTCCCGAAGTTGCTAAAGTAAGTATGTTTGTCCTTTTATCTGCACGAGTTTCGGGATTCTCTGTTATACCAAAGTTAATAAAATTCCAAGTTACTCTCCCCATAACCATGATTACAAATGCCATAGAGAATTGTGAGATAAATAAAGCTAATAATATATTTTTAATTATTATCTGTACCAGATTCTCCTCCATGTCAGCTCCCTCACTAGTTAAACCAATTCTTAATACTGGATGTCATATTATCAATTCCATCTTCTACATTATCTCTCACGGAACTAATCGCCTCACCAGCGTTGTCTAACCCTTCTTTTACAGCTTCTGTACCACTTTCTACCTTGTCATGAATAGCTCCTCCAACAGCCTCGCCAATATCTTTAACCTTGCCGCCATGTTTGGATCCAAAGTAACCACCAACGGTTCCCCCTATGGCTCCTCCTACTACAACTCCAACTGGTCCACCTACTGAACCTATCATCGCTCCAATTTTAGCTCCACCAGAGATCGCAGCAGCATCAGTTACTATCCCTCCTACTGCTCTACCAGTCCTCTCTCCCAATGATTTATGCCGATTCTCTTGGTCATATAATTCACCAAAGTTTGAAACTAGTGACACAGCTACTGTAGCACCAGGCACCCTCTTCACCGAATTTGTTATTGTTTTATTGTCTAACGCTTTCCCAACTATATTTCTTGTACCGCTATTATCTACTCGTTTCTCGAAGGAACTCATTAGTCCTTTTCCAGTCATGTTATGCATATTCTTCGGGAAACCGGCCAGATGTTTTACCATGTGAGCTGGACTATCGTACGTTTTTGCAACGTTATGTAAGCTCTTCATTAATGAGTTTTTAGGAGGATTAGACTTCTGAAAATTCCTTACTGTTCTAGCTAATTTAGAATTGTATTTCGTTTCACTAGTCCAATTTGGATCCATACTTAAACTAAACCGATAATTCCCTCTCACCTTATCCCACAATTTAGGCTTTCCGTCCAAATAATTCACTTTCATTTTCCTAGTGAATAGAAATGTACCTGTACTAGCCATCGCTTGGGTACCTACTAAAGCTGTATCAGACCAACTTAATCCATCCCTTACATAATCCGCGGGGGTAGTTAGGACATCAAGAGGGCCTCCTACTACTCTATAAACTAAATCTTGAGTTAACTCCTCATACGCCTCTCCATCCTTCAATTCCCCACTCTCATACGCAGCAATACTAAGACTGCCGTTCTCTAACAGCCCCTGCATCTCATTAACATATCTCTTCATCATCTCGATGTCTTGTTCCAAATGGCTTAAATCGCTAGTTTGTTTGCGGTCAAATGTACCTAGGGCTTCTATGGTTTCATCAATTTGTTTCTGAGCGCGCTTAGTTTGTCGGAGATATTCAGCGTCGTCCAAACGTGGAATATAGACAATATCGGATACCCTATCCATAATCCCATTCGCTTCGTCCACGAGTTGTGAGGTGACATTTCGTGATTGGTCAAGCGCATTCTTAAGCTCCGTTTCTAGAAAGCTCTGACGGATGAACCCGTTTTTATCGGATTCTAAATCTGAAGCTCCTGCTTCTAGCTGCTCCATAGAACGTTGATAATCGTTAAGAACAAAATCTTGATATTCTAGAAACTGACCGTGCCAATCTTGATAGAAATTTCGAAGCGCTCTACCGCCTTCCCCATTGAATGATTGTTCTAAATTGGCGAAGTCCTTTATGCGGCCTTCCAATTCCTTCACTTGTGAAACTTGTTTGTTCGTCTGTTCCATCATTGCTCGAATACTTTCATTCAACGTTTCCCCATTAAACGTCTTCATCGATGTCCACCTACGACTTTCATAGAACTTGATAGATGTTCATCTGTCTCACGCATATCTTCAACGGATTTCCGAACTGTTTCATTGTTCTTCCGTAAGATATCTTTATAGGTTTCTCCGACAGTTTGGAGCATGGCATTCAGTTCATTCAACTTTGTGACAACATCCAGTTCATTGCCACTGGCAATGTCTGTTGGCATGGTGGCATTGTAGGATTCACCGGAACTTTCCATAGTCGACACCGCGCTTTCTACTTCGGCGTAGTTCACTTTGATTTCCTTAGCCATTGTCGTTCATCCTTTCTTCTCGTAGTCGTTCACGTTCTGCTGATATCCGGTCATGGAGTATCCCAATCTGGCTTCGGATTTCATCCATCTTAGACGTAATGGCCGCATAAGCATCTCCCATCTGATTGCTAGAGACATCGGTATAGGCTACATCCATCCGCTCACGGATTTCATCAAATTCGTTTGCTAAGTTTCCCTTCCAAGTCGTGGGAGTAAGTTCTGGTTCTTTCACTAAGTGACGCTTGTCATAGAATTCGTCTTGCACATCGTTTAGCTCACGTCCAGCCTGATGAAGACGCTCCAATTGCTCTTGCTTTTCTTCTAATCGATTGTATAAGTAGGATAAATCGGCCATCCCCTTCACCCTCCATTCCATCTCTTCTTTATAGCGTATACATAATCTTTATAAATGGTATCATGTGGGAAATCATATAAGAATAGGAAAATAATCACAAAGACTCTTGTTTTGTAATTCTATGTACCCATGGACAGACCTCAAAATCATATACCCCCATTTCAAATGGCATAATCCTTTCTTCGACTAAATTTGTTATGTTTTTCCTTTAAATATGCGGAATTTGAAACCATCCCCTCGGCTCTTTCGTAAAGATGTCGTATACTAGAATTAAGCATGATTATAAATAGGAGGAGTCGATGACATGAAAGCTGCGTTTCACTTTTTACTTAGGGCATTCATTTCGGCGGCATTATTCACAGCAACCTTCCCACTCTTATATTTCAATACAGATTACAGCTTCTTTTCGTCGTTGTTCATTGCAATCGGTTTGGCGGTTGTCACGTATTTAGGGATTCGCGCGTACACGCATTTCAAATTCTTGCGTGACAATGGATTAACCAGAAAGGACTATCGCTATATTCAAGAGAATCTGAAGGAAGCCGAACGTAAGCGTCAACGTCTTAATCAGGCCTTATTCCGTGTTCGTTCGTTCCAAGCCTTGAAAGAAATCGGAGTGCTACAACGAAATGTGACGAAAATGTTCCGTGTCGTGCGCCGGGAGCCTCGTCGCTTCTATGAGGCAGACCATTTCTTCTATTATCAGCTAGATTCAATTGTCGAACTGAGTGATAAATACACTCGCCTTGCCTCGCAATCGTTGAAAGATGAGAAAACTGATGCAGCACTTCAAGAGACAGAAGAAATGCTACGCCAGCTTGCGAAATCAGTAGAAGAAGAGCTCGCCTCCTTATTTAGAGGAGATGTAGAAGAAATGACGACTGAGCTTGAAGTTGCGGAGCATTCGTTACGGTTACAGAAGGGAATTAAGGAATCGAATCATGACAGACCATCTTAATCGAAAGCATTGGGTAGATGAGCTACCTGAACGGTGCTACAAAGAAGCTAGTCGCCTAGCCGAACGTATAGTGTTCGACGGACAGCAATCGGTGATGGAATTTGGTCTAGAATCTCAGGAGAAGATGAATCACTTTATCCACTCCATGCTTGAAGAAGTGGGCAACCGGAAATCTACGAATGTAAATGAAGTGCTCAAGAAATTAATGGATAAGCTTACTGAGGTGGATGTGAAGGACTTGTTCATTGAAGAAGCTTCCCTCTTCAAGCGACTCTTCTCAAGCTCCGTCAATGAAGTGTTGTCGAAGTACCAACGGATTGGCGCTGAGATGGACAAGATGGGTGTCCGCCTTAACCGAGCTAAGGAAGAACTAAGCGGGGATTATCGCGATTTAGAAGCACTCTACAGATGGAACGCTTCTTATTATGATGAATTAACCGTGTATCTTGCTGTTGGAGAGTGGAAGTACGAGAAGCTGCACGAGGAATTCTCAGCACTTGACCCCAACTCTTGGAGTTACGAGGATAAGCGAAACGTACTCGAGCTGTTGGAAAGACGGTTGGACGACCTCCAGACTAGTCGGCAGATTGCTTGGCAGACTGGACCACAAATTCGCATGATCCAAAGGGCAAATGAAACGTTAATTGAAAGTATTCAATCGTCCATTCTTACAACGATTCCACTCTGGAAGAATCAGATTGCAATGGCCTTAACCCTATTCCACCAACGGAAAGCAGGCCAATCGAAAAAAGGAATTAATAAGACAACGAATACGTTGCTCAACAAAACTACGTCCTTATTCGCATCGGACACACGTGATGCAGACACGTCCTATGAAAGCATTCAATCGACCCAACGTCAGTTGCTACAAACGATAGAAGACACGCTTCACAGAGAAGAAGATGGCAAACAGCAACGCTTGGCAGCTAAAGAAACAATTGCGACCATGCGGACACATTCTACTTAAAAACCCCTTACGGCTACAGGCCAGTAAGGGGTTTTGTATACTTAACATGGGATTATTTACCTGTATCAGCAAAATGCTGAATTCGAGTTCCAATTTCGTCGCGAACGCGTTGGAAGACCGCCCATTTCTCTTCATCAGTACCTTCAGCTCGAGCTGGGTCATCAAAGCCCCAATGTTCACGGCGAACATGTGGTGGTGTCATTGGACATTTGTCGCGTGCGTCCCCGCATAAAGTAACGACGAATTCGGCGTTATTTAGAATATCAGGGTCAATGGTGTCGGACGTTTGGTCTGTGATGTCCATGTCGACTTCCTTCATTGCTTTCACAGCGTTAGGGTTCAATCCGTGTGCTTCAATCCCCGCACTCTTCACATCCCACTTGTCTCCAAGGTAATGTTTGCCCCAAGCTTCAGCCATTTGGCTGCGGCAAGAGTTTCCTGTGCACAGGAAATACAGAACTGGTTTATCATTCGCCATTGTAAGAACTCCTTTTGTATTTGTTCCTATTTTTAGTGAGGTACGCATTTTTAATTGTCACTGGGGTCAGAGGAAAAGGTTCGCTTTCCTGTGGACGCACTCGCGAGCCTCCTCGTTCCTGCGGGGTCTCGCAAGCACGTACTTCCACGGGAGTCTCACCTTTTCCCTTCCCCCTCGCCACATTTCAGTTGCGTACCTACTAATGAAATCAGAAAGAAACTTACGTAAATACTTATTTAGAACAGCAACAACGTCAAATACAAGCCAACCAGTGTAATCAATAGGGTTGGGATGGTTAGGATGATGCCGATTTTAAAGTAGTATCCCCAAGAAATCTTAATCCCTTTCTGAGATAAGACGTGTAGCCATAGCAGAGTAGCTAGAGACCCGATTGGTGTAATCTTCGGTCCTAGGTCACTACCGATGACGTTCGCGTAGATTAGACCTTCTTTAATTAAGCCTGTTGCGTTGGAGTCTTGAATGGCAATTGCGTCAATCATAACGGTAGGCATATTGTTCATAACAGAAGATAGGATTGCTGCAATAAAGCCCATTGATACAGTTCCAACGAAGAGACCTTGGTCTGCAGCGGCTTCAATAACAGAGGCAAGAGCATCTGTTAACCCAACGTTACGTAGACCATACACGACTACGTACATGCCGATTGAGAAGAACACGATTGCCCACGGTGCTCCTTTCACAACGGTTGCTGTTTGAACGGCTTCACTACGTTGTGCCATTAGTAAGAAGAAGATGGCTACAACGCCTGCGATGATTGAGACAGGGACTGCCAAGAATTCGCTCGCAAAGTATCCAATGAGCAAGACGCCGAGTACCCACCAGGATAGACGGAACATCTTCTCGTCTTGAATCGCTTCAGCTGGTTTCTTCAACTGAGAGGCGTCGTACTTCTTCGGAATATCTTTCCTAAAGTATAAATATAGAACGAGAATACTCGCAGCTAATGAGAAGAAGTTCGGAATAATCATGCGTGATGCATATTCAATAAAGCCAATATCAAAGAAGTCTGCAGATACGATGTTGACAAGGTTACTTACGATAAGTGGCAATGATGTGGTATCCGCGATAAATCCACTTGCCATAATAAATGGGAAGATCTTTCTTTCTTCAAAGTTCAATGCCCGAACCATCGCCAATACGATTGGTGTTAAGATCAAGGCCGCTCCGTCGTTCGCAAATAATGCAGCGACGGCCGCTCCAAGTAATGAAATGAAGATAAACATTTTGAGACCGTTCCCATTGGATAAGCGTGCCATATGTAATGCAGCCCATTCAAAGAATCCAATCTCGTCTAATATTAGGGAGATAATAATAATAGCAACGAACGCCAAGGTGGCATTCCATACAATCCCTGTTACGGTGGCGACATCCTGAAAATCTACTACGCCTGCAAGTAGGGCAAGAATCGCACCTACGCATGCCGTCCAGCCAATGCCAAGCCCTTTCGGCTGCCAAATGACAAAGACGAGCGTTACTAGAAAGATCAGGATGGCCAAGATAGTGCCTGTTTCCAACTTCCTCTCCTCCTACTATTCACAAACAATTCGTTTACCGGATTGTTCAAGTTGTTGAATCTTGTCTTTCATATCCGGAACATGCTTAATAATGTTCAAGACCATTGGGTAAGCGTCGTGATGTTCATTCAATGAATAGAACACCCAATGTCCTCTTCGTTGTTCTTTCACAATGCCCGCATCTCGTAGTTTACGTAAATGCTGGCTAATGGAAGGTTGCGACATGTTAAGCAGCTCAACAAACTCGCATACACAGCATTCATTTTCATTAATCAGGGCGACGATACTCAGACGAGTCTGATCCCCAAGTAATTTGAGTGCTTGACTTGCTTCTTTAACCGACAAGATGGTTTGATTCATGAACCTTCACCTCCAGCTTATCATTATATAATGATACCCTTATATCTACAACGCAAAGATGTGCTTACAGGAGACTGCGTCTAGCCCTTTCTCCCGAAGCGTAACAATCCATAACACACAAATAAAAACGATGACAGGAATACGATGGAAGCAAGTAGGTTGAACCAGTTCATGACTTCCCTCCTTCAGAAGACGATGGGCGCCATTCTCCTTCTCACCCTATTCTTCTTGTTATTCTCGTATTCCTGCTTTGCAAAAAAATTAGGATGTTATTTCACGATGTGTTGATAATTCTTGTTACCACCTGATAGGTTGTACACTTCTGTGAAGCCAAGGTTCTGTAAGATATTTTGAGCCGCATTCCCAGTAACGCCTTTATTGCAATACGTTACGGTTGGCAGTTCTTTATTTAGTTGCTCTGCATCTTCACGGAGCTTCTGAAGCGGAATGTTCACAGCACCCTCCACGTGAGCGGCTTCGAACTGCTTTGGCGAACGTGTATCGATGATTTGGATTTCTTCTCCGCTTCCTACCCGTTCAACCAATTGTTGAGGAGTAATTAATCGATTACGTGAGGTAATCGCGTTATGCAAGGCCATGCCTGTGTACATAACAGGGTCTTTCGTTGTGCTAAATGGTGGTGCATAGGCAAGATCCAAGTGGAACAAGTCTTCCGCTTTCGCTTTGAACGTAATGGCTGTTGCAAATACGTCAATTCGCTTATCGACGCCATTCTGTCCAACGATTTGAACGCCAAGTAGTCGACCTGTTGCACGGTCAGCGATTGCTTTAATCACCATTTCCTTCCCACCAAGGTAATCCGCACTTGCTGGCTTAATGTTGTGTACAACTTCTACGTCGTAACCGGAGTCCTTCGCTTCAGATTCGGTTAACCCCGTATGAGCCACAGCCATGCGGAACACTCGAAGGATTCCTGTTCCTAAAATGCCACGGTGCTGTAATTCTCCACCTGTCACAACGTCGCCTGCTATGCGCCCCATCTTGTTAGCGGTTGAGCCTAGTGGACGATAAATCGACTGATTCGTAATAAGGGAATAGCTTTCTGCCACATCACCAGCGGCATAGACATCCTTAAGATTTGTCTCCATCTTCTCATTTACAGCAACAGCGCCTGTTGCACCTAGCTCTACACCCATGTCTTTCGCGAGCTGCGTGTTCGGACGTACGCCAATGGCTAAGAAGACAATATCAGAAGGAATCTCTTTACCTGATTGTGTTTCCACCGTTGTTTCAGTAATGTTGGTAGCCGTTTCGTTCAATAGAAGGTTCACTCCGTGGTCACGAAGCTCTTGTTCAATTCGAGAGGCAATGTCTTCATCCATGTGCGACATCACGTGGCGGTCTTGCTGGACAAGGGTCACGTCCAACCCTTTCTCAGTAAGTTGTTCGGCTAACTCGAGCCCAATAAAGCCTCCACCAACAATCGTTGCCTTCTTCGGTTGTTCCGCTTGCATGTAACGGTCAATCTGACTTGCATGCTGGATAGTACGGACATGGAAGACATGCTCTAGGTCTACCCCTGGGATGGGAGGTGTTACAGGTGATGAGCCAGTCGCGAGTACAAGCTTATCAAATGTGTCTTCTTTCCACTCACCCGTCTCTAGGTCCTTAACGGTAAGTGTCTTCTCTGCATAATCAATGCCTATTACTTCATGGCGAGTATGGATATCAACGTTGTATCGCTTCTTAAACCAAGCTGAGTCTCGAGGTGTAAGTGTATCTAGCTCGTCCACTTCTCCGCCTAAATAATAGGGGATTCCGCAAATGGAATAAGAGATGTCATAGTCTGCATTATAAAGTGTAATGGATGCTTCTTCGTCGTTGCGGCGCGCTTTCGCTGCAACGGATGTACCGGCCGCAACTGATCCAATAATGATTAATTTCACAGGTGTCCCTCCTCAGGTTGGTCAATAAATCGTAATCATTTGTTCGCCCATTCATTATATAAGCATTTAATTATATAAATCAATGCTTATATTTATAATTTTTTCACGTACAGAAAAAGCCACAGCAGCATTCCATGCCCTGTGGCTTTCCGTTCTTGTTTATCCATTTTGCAACATGAGAAAGACTGTGAAGAAAACAACGTAGCCCGCGAATGGAAAGACAATCCTTCCTTTACGTATAGAACGACCACTCTCTGTCCTTGCCCTAAGAACTTCGTTGAATAGAAGTACACCACTTAGTCCTAAACAAATCATCGCCATTGTTAACGCAACAGCTGTCATCCTCTTCTCCCCTTCATTTCGTATTCTTGGTTCCTTAACCCTACTTGTCTAATGCTTCACCGTGAGCGGCTTCTGATTGCTCATATGCTTGCTCTACACTTTCCTCTTCCTCAACTTCCCCTTGGCGCTCATTCTCTTCTTGTGCAGCGGAAGTTTCTTGATGCTGACGCCCTGTATTAAGGTCGAAATGATTCACATTGCCTCTAGACACATAACTCTCAAGAAGCGCCTTCAAATCCATTCCGGTTGTTTCCTTTAGTGACTCTTGGATGCCAAGCATGGTCTTTGTTACGTTGTTCGCAACCTTCGCTGATCCTCCGTTCGAATCAGAGCCACCCAAATCAATGACCTTCATCTCTTTGATTTGGGAAATTGGAGCAGAGACTTTCTCCGCATAGTCCGGCAATACGTTGATAAGCATTTCCATAATCGCCGCTTCTCCGTAATATTCCATCGCTTTCGCCATGCGTTCTTTCGATTCCGCTTCGGCAATCCCTCGTTGACGAATGACCTCGGCTTCTGATTCCCCTTTGATTCGCTCTTGGTCCGCTTCTGCTTGTGCCCGTTTGGTCGTTTCGTAGGCTTCGGCATCCGCGATGGAGCGACGACGTTTGTTTTCCTCTTCTTCTAATTCAACCGCACGCTGCTTCTCGATATATTGAACTTGCATTTCCTCTTCCTTGATTTGCTGGTTCAATTTCTGACGCTCGATTTCCCCAGCTTGTTCCGCGTTTGCTCTAGCACGGTTCGTGTCTTTCTGGAATTCAGCTTCTTTAATATCCTTTTCCTTCCTCGACTCTGCCACCGCTGTCAGACGGCGGTTCTCTTCATCTTGTGCTTCTTGGTCGTTCTTCGCTTGGTAGATTCGCGTTTCTTTCCGTGCATCCGATTCAGCCATGTCGGCATTCTTCTGGACCACCGCAATATGTGGTCGACCAAGTGCATCGATGTACCCGTTCTCTTCATCCACATCCTCTACATCATTTAAAGCAAATGATGTAATTTCAAAGCCCATCCCCTTCAAGTCGGCTTCTGCAATGTGTTTCACCTGTGTATTGACTTCCTTGAAATCGTTATAAATCTTCTCAATTGGCAACGACGCTATGATGGAACGAAGATGCCCGTTCAACACATCCTTTAACTCCGACTCTCGTTCGTTCTGCTTCTTCCCAAGGAATTTCTCTGCGAAATTGGCCATGATTTCAAGTTCACTACCGATGGAAATGACGGCTGTACTCTTCACACGCACAGGAATTCCCTCTTTCGTATACGCCTTCTCAGAATTCACCTGAAGCTGGAAAGACGTTAAGTCAATCGGTGTTGCCGTTTGGAACATGCGCAGACGATAGCCCCCGCCGCGAATAATCTTTACAGAACGGCCATTGTCATCCTCAAATACATTCTTCTCCTTCTCTGGATCCCCAAGTTTCGGACCTGTCACAATAAGTGCCTCATTGGAACTCGCTGTTTTATAGCGAATTCGAAAGATAACTAATGTGATGATTCCTCCAATGAGTAGAATTCCTCCGATCACGGAAAGAATGATGATTGCGATTGCTCCTTCGAGCATAGTACCCCTCCTAAATTTGATGTTCACCCTTATGTAAGCTTCATACAGATGAGAGTGGAACGACTAGATTCTCCTTACTTTATTTACCGAAGAGCCCCCACCATTCGTTTCACATTTATGTGAAAATTATGTAATTTCTGTTTATAACTCGTACATAACGATGCAAATTGCGCACAAAATGAGAGGAGGAGGTGAAGAAAATGGATGAGAAACAGCAGGTAGACCGTCCAGTGTTTGATGACCTTAACGACCGCTTGATCGCAGAACCAACCGATGCACCAGCATTTTCAGTGAAGACGAGCACTGATCCTAAAAGTGTTCTTGAGGATAACCCTTATTTCGATCGTAGCAAGCCACACACGAAGGAAGAAATCGAGAAGTTTAAAGCATTCTTCGGTGAGAAATAAGAAGAGCCTACTCACGAATGAGTAGGCTCTTTCCCTTATCCATTGTTGGCAAGGCCGTTAAAGTTCTCTGGACCAATACGTGTGATGAGATTAGGGTCTGTTCCATCCGGCACACGAATGAATGCGGTGTAAATTGCCGGTCCACCTGATGGGACGTTAAAGTCTGCTGCTGAGAAGGAATATTGGGTGATGAAGATATCCTGTGATGGATCTGCTGGAGGGAGTATCTGAAGGAAATCGCGGTAAACGACTGGGTCTTTACTATCTAAGCCTCTTACAACTAACACTTCAACCAATACGGAACTAGGTAAACTGGGGTCGTTCTGAACAACAAACGTTCCGTCCATTTGAACACGTATTGGTGTACTTCCTGTCGCTCCACTTAAACTTAGACCAATTTGACCAAAGATTTCATAGACATCTGTAACTGGAATGTTCAGTTGACCTTGTTCTGTTGCATTGGCAGACGTTCTAGCATCTAGAAAAGCCATTTGGACTTACCTCCCTTCTTCTATAGCATAGTTTATGAAGAAAGGAAGAAACGAGAGGCGGTACAAACCCACTCATTACTCAATATGGTTACTTGCGTGTGCCTTTTTTTACGAAAAAGCCTCACTCGTTTAGAGTGAGGCTGAAACTACACGTTTCTAGCATAAGGGGGCATGTATCCTTATGAACCCAATTAAAAAAGTCTCTGTCCGAAGACAGAGACGCTAATTATGCTAATAGCTGACGGCACACATCCGCACAAGTTCTGCATGCTTCCGCACATTGTTGACAATGGTCGTGATCATGCTTGCCACATTCCTCTCTACAACGATCACAAATAACAGCACACGCCTGCGCCAACTCCCCAACAAACGGGCTATTACGCAAGAGCGCATGTTCTAAATATCCACACATATCTGCGCATTCTCGGTCTAAGCGAATACACGCTCTCATGTGGTCGATGTTCTCCTCTTGTAAACAAGCATCAAAGCAATGATTGCAAGCAGCCATGCAATCATGTAACGCCGAAATGGCTTTCTGTCGCTGCTCTTCGGTCATGGTACCCCTCCTCATAAGGATTGTGTGATGTGGTACCTTTTCCCATAAACTACCTTTTCTAATCTTCATGTACGAAAAAAAAGCCCGAAGTAGATGACTACTTCGGACTTCTTATTGGTATGACTCCGACTGGGCTCGAACCAGCGACCTCTTGCCTGTCAAGCAAGCGCTCTCCCAGCTGAGCTACGGAATCATGGGAGAATATAATCTTAAGGACAATTAATACTATATCCGATTCAGAAAAAATTGTCAACACTTTATCAAGTAAAAGACCCTCTCTTATTCTAGGAGAAGGGCCCTTTCTGCTTAATGGATTGAACTTGGTGAGCGACCTTCATATCTCGCATAAGTAGTAGCCGGTTTCTTACTAATTGTCTTCCAAAGAAAGATTACCAATTGCACACCAACGCTTACACTCGTAAGCCATATGAGTGGCAAAACGATAGAGGTTGAGATGATTAGTAAACCGATCATATAAGCGCTAAGTAATAAATTCCACTTCGTCTTGACTGGACCTTGTGTCCTGTTCTTACGTTGCATGAAACTGTAAAGTAGTTGTACAGCAAGTATCAAACTAGCAGATACAATCAAGTGCTGAGTTGTAAAGAAATAAGAAACTGGATTGTCTGGTATCCACACATACGTGTAGAGTAGCGTAATGACAACGAAGAACAGAATGTAGAAGAGCTGTTCCTTTCTCTGTTCCATCCTTGTCCTCCTCCATCTATTGTTCTACTCTTGCTGTTCCCACCTAATTATTGGATAAAACATCACATCCACAAAACTTTCCATATCTATTTCTCACAACAGGCACTCACCTGGTTGAATATTCAAGTATACGCTGGATAAATGGTTCCTTGTGCTCCGTATATGCTGCAATACCCTTAGCATGATCTTTCACATAAGCTTCCTTAATCGCTTCATATTCTTTACGAGCTTCTCTACTTTGTAGTAAATAATTACGGAACTGAATCATCTGCTCCCAGAGTTCTCCCCGATAATTCGTCAAATGAATGTAATGTGTCTTCACCTTGTACGCCTCGTCTTTGAAGCGAGCACAAACCATTTCATTTGGACGCTCCACCTTTAATCGTAGAAACCCTAGTTGTTTCAAGTCTTGAAGGATCGATTGAGAATCTTTGTAATCATCCACTCCTACTAGGAGGTCGATGATAGGCTTTGCCTTCACATCTGCCAATGAAGTACTTCCTACATGTTCGATTCGTTCATCCGGTAACCCGGTCACAAGTATCAGGTCTCTCTTCACCTTCATAAATTCAGTCGCCCACTCTGACTGATGGAGCTGAAGACGAACTTCATCCCTCGCTAATCCTAACTCCATCCAACTCCCCCTTTACTTTCTAAGCCACCATTCTGCTACTAACACGAAACCTAAAAAGACACCAAATGCAACGATGTAAAACCATGTTGGCATGGAGGTGTATGCTTCCATCCAAGACCCTCCTCTATCTACTTGTTCCATACTTCCATCAATGTTTACTTGTCATACTTCTTCACCTAACAAAAAAAGCACCCTGAACCCAATCGTCCAAAGCGCTCATCCAGTGTGATTAAGCGTTCATATAGCCCATTACCTTTGGTACATAGGCCTTTGTTTCTTTGAATGGAGGTATTCCTCCATATTTGTCTACATTACCAGGACCTGCATTGTACGCCGCAAGCGCAAGTTCTGTATTGCCATTATACTTATCTAGCATTTGACGCAAATACTTAGCTCCACCCTCAATATTCTGAGCAGGGTCAAAGACGTTCGTTACACCTAGCCCTCTTGCTGTGGCTGGCATAAGTTGCATGAGCCCACTCGCACCAGCAGAACTTACCGCATCTGGGTCAAAGTTCGACTCCTGCTGAATAACTGCTCGAAGAAGTTTAGGGTCTAAGTTATACGTTTCGGACGCTTGTTGGATATGTCCCTCTATCGAATCACTCGTTGAAGACGACGTTGGAACTGGTTGATTCACATATTGGATTCGCGGTTGATGCGATGCCATAGGGACCGTCGACGGAGCCGATGATTGGAAGGTGTTCGTTGCCGTTCCATTCCCCTTCGCCAATTCATTCTCAAGAAATTGCGCAAATAAGGTTGCTGGTGTCATCGAAGCAGTCGGAGTTCTTGTCCCTACCGTTCGAATGGCTTGTAGTTGCGAAATGTGCTGCCATAGTTGAATATCCACCGGACCATCACCTCTGTACATAGTTGTTAGTTTTCATTATAAAGCATGTCTGAAGCGAATGGGGATAGAAAAGGAAAAGTTTGTATAACTTTTTACAAAGTATGTCGATGTCACTCGAAGAAAGGCGCTGATTAGTGTGTTACCTAGTGATTATTTCGGTACAATTGTCGATGAGAAAGTCAGCACTCTCATCCCCACTCCCTCAATGACGAACATTCTATTTCAAGGAAACTCACAATAAGAAAGGAGTCCCTACTAGAGACTCCTTCCTCATCCAGGACATCAATCGGCAGCGTCCCTTACCAACTTCACTCTCATAAGCAACACTAAAGTAATTGCTACCATAAGTGTTGGAAAGACATTGACTGTTAACAGAGCGAAGGGGTTCCGAGCAGCAGGGAGCAAGAACTCCATCGTTAAGAACGCACTTACACCTGCTAAAGAAGGGGAGACTGCAATGAAGTTCTGCATTCTCTCATTCTTCGGAAGGTCAGAGAACACTTTCATACTGCAATACAACGCCACAAACACTACGAAAAACATGACGAACGCACCAACAATGTGCATGATTTACCCACCCCCTATGGTAAACCTAACACGCATTACATATTCTTACAATAAAGAGTCACTATGTACTAGATGAGCACAAACTAAAAAAGGAGCGCCCATAAGGACGCTCCTTTTTCTTATGCGTTTTGTTTAACTCCAACAGGTTGCCCGATTAGATCACGTTTCACCAAGAGCTGTAATCCTAGAATAACAGCAAATGTCGCAATACCGAGTGTATCTGACAATCTACCTGGATAGATGAGCAATAATCCACCTGCGACGGAGACAATCCGCTCAATTAGGAAGACTTTGCGGTACCAATAACCAATCATACCTGCACCGATTGCAAGCATTCCTGTAACCGCGGTAAAGGTTACCCAAATAATTCCCCATGCATTTGTATCGATCATAAGCAGTTCTGGAGAAAGTACGAACATATACGGAATAATGAAGGCCGCAATCGCGAGCTTCGCCGCATTGAGTCCTGTTCGTATCGGCTCTCCTCCTGACACACCCGCTGCCGCAAAGGCCGCCAATGCTACTGGAGGTGTAATGTCTGCAATAATACCGAAGTAGAATACAAACAAGTGAGCTGGTAATTCAGAAACGCCTAGTGCAATAATCGCTGGCGCAGCAATCGTAGACGTAATAACATAGTTCGCTGTAGTTGGTGATCCCATTCCTAGCACGATTGCCGCAAGCATCGTGAAGAATAGCGTGAGCAACACGTTACCACCAGCTAAGTCAACAAGACTATTCGCGAGCTTCAAGCCTAGACCCGTCTTCGTAACCACACCAACAATAATCCCAGCCGCAGCTGTTGCCGCAACAACCGCTAGCGCCGTTCTTGCTCCACTCGTCAACGCATCAACAGTGTCAACAAAGTTCCCATCAAAGAAATAGCTAACGAGAATCGTTAGAAGTGCTGCTGGTACAAAGCTCTCAAGTAAGACAATGAAGCTTAAGCCTGCTCCTGCAAACGCAGTCATGTAGGTCATCCAAGCGATGACACCCGCAACGAAAACGATTGGATAAATGCTTCGGTACTTCTCTTCACGGAACAAGCCTACCAACATCGTTGTTAGAATTCCATAGAGAGCCGCACGCGTAATTGAAAGTCCTGAAGCTAGGTACACAACAATTGCAACGATTGGAAGCAAGAGATAAAGCTTCTTAAAGACTTCTTTACGGTCTGGCATATCTTCATCTTTAAGACCGCTTAAGCCTACCCGCTTCGCTTCAAAGTGCGTCATAATCCATACACCCGCAAAATAGAGGATGGCTGGAATCAACGCGGCTTTGGCAATGGTCCAGTAGTCAATCCCAATAAACTCAATCATTAAGAAGGCAGCTGCCCCCATAATTGGTGGCATTAGCTGTCCGCCGGTTGAAGCCGCTGCCTCTACCGCACCAGCAAATTCTTTACGGTAGCCAAGTCGTTTCATCATTGGAATCGTAAAGGACCCTGATGTTACAACATTCGCTACGGAGCTTCCACTAATCGTTCCTTGAAGAGCACTTGAGAAAATCGCAACCTTTGCTGGTCCCCCTGTTCGCTTACCAGCAAGTGCTACGGCTAAGTCGTTAAAGTACTGGCCTACACCTGTCTTCACGAGGAACGCTCCAAAGAGCAGGAATAAGAAGATATACGTGGATGAAACCGCGAGCGGCGTCCCAAGAATCCCTTCTGTTGTAAAGAACATGGATTTCACAATCGTATCGAGATCCACGCCTCTATGAATGAGGAATCCGGGCATTTGTCTGCCCCAATAGGCGTAAGCAAGGAACACCAAAGCAATTACTGTAATCGGAATTCCAACTGCCCGTCTTGTTGCTTCAAGTACGAGCACAATTGCAAGTGCACCGAAGATAAAGTCCAGCTGTGTAATTTCACCAGCTTGCATGACAATCTCATCGTATTTAAGCGGCCAATAAAGCCCAACCCCCACACTTAGTGCCGAGAGGATGTAGTCAAGCCACCCGAGCTGACCTTTCGCCTGCTTCCTCTTCGTAGCCGGATAAAGTAAGAAGATTAGGGACAAGCCAAATCCTAAGTGAATCGTACGGTGGATTTGTGCTGGCAGAGGATGAATCGTTAATACGTATAGCTGATAGATTGAAAAAGCGAGTAAACCGAAAAAGACGATTTTAGCAACGATTCCTTTTAGCTGTCGTACGGATGATTCTGGGTCATATTTTTGCATCAATGCTTGTTGTTCTTCTTGAGATAAAGATTCATTACGCTTACTCAAGCATGTTCACTCCTTTCCACCTCTGCCATAGACTGATGTGTTCTGGCTGAATGGATATCTTAGTCCCTTGTCCAACATAGTCTTCTAAGGGATACGTATGGTTGTTATACAAGATTGCATGATTCGCTCGCACTTGACCTACGTTTAGGTTAAGCGAAGGAAAGAGTGGTGCATCTTTCGGTTTCGTGATGACGTATTGGCCATCTTGCACCTCGAACGTCTCACCTTCTGCAGCGTTTGCCGGCATGCCAATGGCGGTGTCTTCATAGCGAAGTTCAACCGGCCTGACTCCTTCCTCATGAATAGAGAAAGATTCGAAAACGTCAGACAGATGGACCGAATGGGTGTATTTAATCTGGAATGTGTCCTGGTGATGTACAGGCAAGTAGATTACCGCCTGATTCTCGTCTAGTGGACGAAAGGTTAATACGGTTTGATAAGGAATAAGTGAGCCGATGACGATCGCACCGGCTGCAAGGAGTAGAAAGCACCAACGCTTGTTTACTTTAGTTGTATTCATGATAAAACCCTCTTCTAAACGAAAAGATAGACCAGTGTACACCGGTCTATCCTGTCGTTCTGTACGACGTTCTACTCGTTGCTTACACCTTTTTCATCAAAGTATTTCTTCGCACCAGGGTGCAATTCAATCCCAACCCCATCAAGAGCTGTTTCAGTTGTAATGAATTCGCCCTTGCTGTGTTGAATTTGATCCGTATTTTCAAAGATCGCTTTCGTCATGTTGTATACAGATTCTTCGCTCAGGTCTTTGTTTACAACAAGCATCGCTTGAACAGCCACTGTTGGTACAGCTGATTCTAGCTTGTATGTGCCTTCAGCAATTTCATCTTCTGCATAGTAAGGATATTTCTCGATTAGTTCAGCGGCTTTATCTTGCTGAACTGGTACAATGTTCACGTCTGTAGTAGCAGCTAGACCTTCAACAGCACCTGTTGGTGTACCAGATGTGATGAATGCTGCATCAATTGTTCCATCCTGGATACCAGAAGTGGAATCACCAAAGTCAAGGTCACGTGCCTCAATGTCATCTACAGTCATGCCATGCACCTCTAGAATGTTCTCCGCATTCGCACGAGTACCAGAACCTGGAGCTCCGATTGAAACGGTTTTCCCTTTAAGGTCCTCGACAGATTCAATACCTGAATCCTTTGTTGTTACAATTTGAATCGTTTCAGGATACAGTGTACCCATTGCTACGACGTTGTCGATTGGGCTGCCTTCAAACATCACTGTTCCTTCACTTGCATAAGAAGCGATATCCGTTTGAACGAATGCAATTTCACCATCGCCATCTTTAAGTGTCTTCATATTTTCTACAGATGCTCCTGTAGACTGGGCAGTTGCTTCTGCACCTTCTACATTATCGTTAATAAGCTGCGCAAAGGTTCCGCCAAGCGGGTAGTATGTACCTTGCGTACCACCTGTTAAGATACTAACAAATTGATCTTCACCTGAATCTGAACCTGAATCTCCTTCGTTACCACTTTCGTCATCTGATGTTCCGCCTCCACACGCTGCTAGAATCATAGAAAGCGTTAACATAAATAGTAAGGCAAAATGTTTCTTCTTAAGATTCATACCATATCCTCCTTCATCTTTACATGACTTGTTCCTAGCAAAATAGTACCAGTAAAGTGCAGAATTTTCAAATATATTTATCGTCAAGTACCTACACATTTCTCAGTTTCCAATTTTGCGTCCACTTCACCAAGTCAATCATATTCACTCTATGTTAAGAATTCTACCATAACATGAAAAGAAAAATCTATCATATTTTTTGAATTTTTGTTGTTCCAGTATTTTCTGCTTAAAAAAGTCCTACTCTCGGCGAGCAGGACTCTCTATAATTTCTCCTATTAACATATCATGTTAAGAGAACTGAGATACTTGTTCTTCCACATCTCTTAGTCTATGTGCAACTCTACCAGATGCATTGGATGCAACGGTTGCGACAAGATCATCTAGGAACGTGTGAACTTTCCCCTTTTGCTTTGTATCGAGTTCCCCGATAATTCCTGGCTTCGCTCTATCTAAATAACCAAAGGTAGACACCGCAATGCTCCCAAAGCCATAAGTTGCTCCGAGCGCAATCGTTTCATCTACACCGAATAACCCTTCGTCCGCTGCGACAATGGATTGTAACGGCTCCGATAGCTGATTTTGTTCAGCTAGACGGTCCAATTCAATTGCTACTAACAGCGCATGCTGTACCTCGCGCTTCTCTAGAACTCGATTTACACTTTCCGTACATGTTTCCAACGTTAGGGAAGGATTGTATGGATGTTGCATGTTATAGACAATATCTGCAATAGATTCAATGGTTACGCCACGCTCTACTAATTGTTGTTTGGCGGCGTCTGCTACTTCTTTACTGTGTACTTGTCTTGGTTGTTGCGTCATGTGGGTCCTCTCCCTTCTAAGCTGTATGTTCACAATTATAGCACGATTCCGTCGTTTTAGGTCGAACAATCGCCTATTGTCTGTATTTTCACACAGGTTATGATACACTATCGAAGAGACACGTTTAACGGATACAAATAATGGGAAACTAGTTACGACTTGAAATCTGTTCGGAGGTATTGCGAGTGAAACGACAAGGAACCACTGTTGAAAGAGAAATCCATAGCCAATACTTAGATGAGACATTAATCGTAAAGATTTATCGGCCCGCTTCCTTCTCTTCCTTGTATAAATATCATATCTGCATCATGCAAGATGGAGATGATTACTACAAGTTTGGGCGTATACAGACGTTAAGCGACCGGTTTCACGAAGACCGTTCCATTGAGAACACCGTCTTCGCAGGTATACATTATAAGGATAAGTTCGACCGACGGGAGAAATACCATCCAGAGGGAGCACGTCGAGAAGCCTATATGAAATTTCTCGCACATGAAGTTGTACCCCTTCTAGATGAAGAGATTCCGACTTACCATATGAGCGGAAGTCGCGCACTCATGGGCGACTCACTTGGAGGAACGATTTCGCTTCTCACAGCGCTTCATTATCCTCACACATTCGGAAAAGTCATTATGCAGTCTCCTTATGTAGATGAACATGTGCTACAAGCTGTAGCACAAAACGACGAAATTAGACGTATGGACCTTTACCATAGCATTGGCACGGAGGAAACGGCCGTCGATACGACAGACGGAAACGTGAAGGACTTTATTACTCCTAATCGCGAGCTCCATGAAGCACTGCAAGCTAAAGTAGAACACTATACGTACAAAGAGTTTGAAGGAAACCACATCTGGAAATTCTGGCAACAGGATTTAAAAGATGCGCTACCGAAAATCTTTGGAAATAGCTAGGAAGCCCCCTCTGTTTTTTCAGAGTTTTTGCTATAATAGGGGGAGATCATTATATCTTGCTATGCGATATACATTTATTTAGGGAGGTTATTGTATGAAATACGGTATTGCACTCTTTCCATCTAAAGAAATTCAAGACGTAGCCAATTCATTCCGTAAGCGCTATGACACGAATTATGCGCTCATCCCGCCTCACGTAACTGTGAAGGAAGCATTTGAAATTGGCAGCAAGGATGAAATTGAAGCCTACATTCCGAAGTTGAAGGAAATTGCGAAAGAAACTCAACCATTTTCCTTAATTGCTAAGAAGTTAAGTACGTTTTCACCGGTTACGAATACCATTTATATGAAGGTAGAGCCAGTTGACGAACTTTGTAAGCTAAATGAGAAATTGTTATCTACTGACCTACCTGATGACCGAAAGTATGCCTTCGTTCCCCATATTACCATTGCTCAGAATCTATCTGACGATGAGCATTCTGATGTATATGGAAGCCTTCAAATGAAGTCATTTGAATTTGAAGAAACCATTGACCGCTTCCAACTGCTCTATCAGCTTGAGAACGGCATGTGGACAGTATATGAAACCTTCAGATTTGGAGAGTAATACGTACATGATGAACATAATTGAAGCAACATCAAAAGCACAAATTGAAGATGCCTATGCCATCCGCCGTGATGTATTTGTCAATGAGCAAGGTGTATCTTTAGATGAAGAAATGGACGAACATGATGACTCCGCAACTCATCTAGTAGGATACCTTGAAGATGAGGCAGTCGCTGCTTCTCGCCTTCGCTTCGTTGACAAATATGGAAAGTTCGAGCGAATTTCTGTCCTATCTTCCAAGCGAGGGAAATCCTTTGGAAAGCAAATGATTGAAGCAATGGAGACAATCACTAGAAATCGTGGTTACCACTATGCGAAGCTTAACGCACAAGTACAAGCACTTGGCTTCTACCAGTCATTAGGCTACGAAGTGGTTAGCGATGAATTCCTAGACGCAGGAATCCCTCACGTCACGATGACGAAAGCTTTGGCATAACCATACAGAACTAAACTAGAAAGAGTGAAGCCTAGGGTTTCACTCTTTTTTGTGTTTTAACTACAGGGATGCACGTATGCCCCCCCTTCTTTCTGGCTATATTGGGTTAATAGAGAATGAAGGGTGGGGCTTATGGAATTCTTCAGCATATTTACGGATACGATTGTGGGGTTTCTATGTCTCTTCGCATTGACGAAGGTACTCGGGAAATCACAGATCACACAAATTACCGCGTTTGATTTCATTGCGGCGCTCGTCCTCGGTGAATTGGTCGGGAACGCACTTTATGATCCAGATACAGGAATTAAAGAGATTCTGTTTGCCGTCTTTCTTTGGGGACTGTTAATCTATAGCACAGAATGGGTAACACAGAAATTCAAGAAGACCCGTGGGCCGCTTGAAGGCCGTCCAAATATTATTATTTACGAGGGGAAAGTACAAAAGGAAGAGATGACGAAGGGGAAGCTCGACATGAACCAGTTGCAACACTTACTTCGTTCTAAAGAAATCTTCTCACTACGCGATGTAGCCTTCGCGATTCTCGAAACAGATGGAACTGTTTCAGTTCTTAAAAGTTCGGAGGCACAGACACCTTCTCGACAAGACCTGGAACTTGACCAAGAGCCCGTTAAGTTACCGCTTATGGTCATTTCAGACGGAGAACTTATTGAAGATAACATCAAAGAAGCGAACGTAGACTCCAAGTGGTTGCAAGAGGAACTGAAACAACATGATGTCCAATCGTATAAAGACGTCATGTATGCAGAATACATTCAAGGAGAACCTTTGTACGTTATTCCGTACTAAGGTTCTCCTTGTTAGCTTCAAAGACCCATTTGTAATCTTTTATTCGATACGTAATTTCTTCTTGCTTCAATAGCGCTACAATATAAGCCGTCACAGCTGTACGGAATAAGAGCCATGCACCTAGCTGTTCGGCCTTTACTTCATATGTGTCACACATATAGACTACGAGTTCCTCATGTGAGACAGGACCCTTGCTGACAATCTTTTGTTTCAACATATAAAGAAGTTCATGATGATAGGCGATGTTGGCATCTACCGTTTCATGGTAATCTTCTTCGAACACCCCATGCCCTGGTACCGCTCCCATACAAGAGATTCGCTTCAACTTGTAGAGGCTTTGAACAGCCAAGTGAGCATCTGTTAGAAACGGAATTCCGTGCTTATGCAGTTGCTCTTCTGCGAAATAACTATCTCCAGCGTAAAGAATATCATGAGTGAGTAAGCCTAGCTGATGGTAGCTATGTCCAGGTAATAAATACGTGGTAAAGTTAAATCCATCTCGTTCGTATATGCCTTCTTGAAGCACCTCATCTATAAAGATGGGCTTCCCTTCTAGAAATTTATTACGCAGCTCTGGGAGAGGGTCGTTTCCGCCGAAGAGATAGAGAGGCTCTAAGGATGGGTTGCGTAAGATGGCTTCTTCAAACTGAGGCGCAAATGTGTAGACGAATTGCCTTTGCTGTAAGTAAGATGCACCCCCATAGTGGTCTGAGTGAGCATGAGTAATAAATAGGTGTGTAACCGGAAGCTCGTGCTTGTCGAGTTCCTTCAGCACCTTCTTCATTGTCTGATGATCAATCCCGGCATCAATCAGCATTCCTTTGTCTTCTTGATGGACATACCCTATGTTTGCTGCGCCTTCTATATAATAACAGTAGGTGTTTAGTTTGGTTAACTTCATCACATCGACTCCTTTGTGAGGACGTATCACTAAACACTTTCGTTAACGAATTGGCCTTTTCCTGTTAGCTCGGCTATATTTACGTCATGGAGAGGAGCACGTTCATGGGCGTGTAGACCTTCAGGTGTATAGAGCTGTGCGCGCTGTTCTCTATGAAACTGCAAATCTTTCCGCTTCTCTTCTCGAGGCATTTCATCCATGTGCTGTTGCAATTCTTTCACCCACTGCACGCGTGTTAATGGTTCAACCTGAAGTTTCGTACGAGCTTGCTGCATTTCGACACGCTTCTTATAATCTTGGTACTGATAATGTGTAATCGGCATAATGTAACCCATGTGCATTTGCTCCCTTCAAGTACAATTACTATTTATTACTACACCCTACCCGAATCTCCTCTTTTCTATGCCACAAATTCTTAAATCTACAAGTTTCTTCAATGAATAACGTTCGTTTCATTTCGTTCGATTGCAATCAATAAGAAAGCCTACCCTCTACTGGGTAGACTTATGAATCATCCATTTTCTTCTCAAATTCGTCCATCATTTTTTCAAAGTCTGCTATCCCTTTTTGGAAGTTGTTGTTCCATTTCCCGAATGAACCATCCCAATCGGTCATCATTTTCGTATGTTGAGTATACTTTTTCTCAGGGTAGTATTGGATCCATTTTTCTCCTGTATCCATATGTTTATGAATGTCATGGAAAGGCTTCATCCACTTAGGTTGAAAAATACGGGGACGCATCATAACGCATTACGCCTTTTTCTTTCCACAACCACAGCCGCCTTTTTTCTTTACAGCGCCGGTAGTTGCACCTTTCGGACGGACATGTTTAATTGAAGTATTTGATGTACCCGCTTGTTTCTTCAGCATGGCTTCATATGCACTCTTTCTCACTTTAAACCCATCCTTTCTTAATGGACGTACTCCTTGTAAAGTATATGTTCTTCCCTACTTTATGGTGTAGGTCAATCCCACACTACTTGTCAAAATGGAATAAAAGGGCTGCCGCCCCACTCACAGCGAACAAGAGTAGCACTGGCTCAAGAATAGGGACATAAAAGTATACGAGCAACACGCCAAGTGTTACCCAGAAACCCGTGCACCAATGGCAGGTTAGCATCTCCCCAAAGAAGGCTCGAATTCCTGCTCCCTTTACCTTTACATACGTCTCCTTAACGCCCTCTTCATTCTCTTGTTGAAACTCTTCTAAGAAAGGCGCTCGGAACCATTCCATAATGGTGTCATAGACGAGTAGTCTTGTGATTCGGAAGCTAGCCAGACTGAGCAAGGCAAGCTCCATCCACATTAACCCTGCCACGTTTATCCCTCCCCCCTTCCTTATCCTATGTAAGAGGAGTGAAGAATTTGTTTACCATTTTCACGGACAACCTATGCATAAAGAAAACCCTCTCCCTTATATATTGGGAGAGGGTTGTTATGGTTAAATCCAGGAGAACGGTGGGCGTTGCTGCTCATCATTAGTATCTGCTTCTTCAGTAGCTTCTGCCTCTTCGTTAACTTCTTCCGTTTCCACTTCAGCCTCAGCTGCCTCCGCTTCTTGGTAACGAGGATTTCCAAAGAACGGATCCATTCTACGAGGACGATCATCTGGACGTTGGCGACGCGGTTCAATAATAACGTTCTCAGCATGAATGACTAAATCATCTACATGGATCACACGTTTTTTCTTCTCAGACATTCCTTCCACTCCTTTACTGTCCTGTAATCGTTACTATCCTATGTAGTTGACCTATTCCGTGTATAGTCATTCGCCCGTTTTTCGAAAAAAGCTGATTTACATTTCATTCGGGCTTATGCCTGAAAATACGGGCTAGCGCCCACACAAACGGAGCAAACGCACATATGTTAGTAAAGACAATAGTCAAACTTTAGAGAAAGGGGAAATGTCACATGAGTTGTGGAGATAAACACAAAAGTGGTAACTGTGTTAAAGATATCCTACGCGAAATCGTAGATGCTCAAAATGATGTCGTTCATGAGTGTCAATCAAGTTGTGAGCAGTCCATCAATGATTTACTTGGCAACATGGGAGGAGGAAACGGTCTAGATACAGTACCCGTTATCCTTTACTGCAAAGACTGTAAACCTTTCGTTGGTTACGGTACAAAACGCAGAATGAACGGCTCTCTACACGACCTTATCTCAAGCTTTGTATTCCGCGTTAAAGAAGTCGATGACCATACAAACTGTGCGGTTCTTGAACTTCTAAGCGAAGATGAAGAGTGCTTAGACGACATTTGTGAGCAAGAAATCAACGACCTTCGTGTTACAGGAATCTGCATTACAGTAGACCTTGACTGTTTCTGTCACATCACATGCCTTCCTGCAATCAACGCTCTTGGACCTTCTTCAGACGACTAAGGGACAGCGTACGTTATTAAACTAACAAGCTATTCACACAAAAAGCCCAGCGTTCTCCATTAGAACCCTGGGCTTCCTTTGTGTCTTCATTAGTGAATGAGTGAACCATTGTAAGTTCATCCGTCGAACGTGCTCACCAAAACAAAAAACTACCTGAAACAGGTAGTTTAGAAGCCAAGCAATCGAATATCGCGAATCGTATCGAATTCGATAAATGCTTCGTATGGGCGACGAATGGTCTTCATGCCAACGACGCCATCTTCAAAGGTTTCAATTAGTCCACGATGACTGCCTTCCTCTGTAATGACTTCACATTTCATCTTAGGTACTTGAGGCGGCAATGAGATGAAGTATTCCACTTTCTCCTCCACATTCATATCACGGAAACGACGACGCCTCGAGATGGTAGAGGTCTGTTCTTGTGCCATCGTTTCGTTGTTCGTCCCCTGCTCTTCAGCCTCGGCGACTTCATTGGAAATTTCTCTAACAGGTTGTTCTTCTACATCTTGAGGAACAGGCTTCACCTCTAACGCTTTCCGTCTCTCCTTTTCTCCTTGGGACATTTCTTTCTTTAATGACACCTTTTTGTTTGGTTTAGTTTCACGAGACGAGCGATATGTCGTTTGCATTTTCGCTTCAGCTTGAGCGTAATTTGGCTGTGTAATATAAAGCATCGGAGGACGAGCTGTCTTTTTGTTGTCACTCATAATGAATCTCTCCTTTAGTTAAGATGAACAGATGCACTCCTCGTGCTATAGGCAAAAAGCCTTTATTCTAACGTATGCATGGAAAATGGGAAAAGTGCCCTCCTTTTTCCAAGGAGAACTCATAGATGTATAAAATCCCCCTCCTCGACTGACCGAGAAGGGGGATTTCTTATACGTTGCTCTTAAATTCCTCTTGAATGACTCGAAGGATCATTGGTTTCGTAAGCAAATCAAGCCCTGTTAACGCGAGAGCTTTCGCCCCTTTCATGAGAGCCTTATCCCCTACTTCAGACTTAGCCGCTTCACGAAAGGCGTCTGTATGAGGAACTAAATTGCTATCCCCAATCTTAATGTAAGGATGAATGGTTGGAACGACGCGACTAATATTCCCCGCATCTGTTGAACCAATGCCAATCTTTGAATGCTTATACTCTTCACCTAAATCTACGATATGTTTCTTAAACAACTCGTCGAAAGCTTCATTTAACACGAGATGATCGACACCATTCTGAATGTGGGTCGCTTTCATAGTAGCACCCGTCTGCAGCGCAGCACCCTCAGCAATCTGCTTGACTACTGCAGTTATATCGTTGCACGACTCTCGCGTTTTCGCACGAATGTAGAATCTAGCTCTGGCGTAGTCTGGAACGACATTCGGTGCCTCGCCCCCATCAAGGATTACACCATGAATCCGCACATCGTCTGTAACATGCTGACGCATCGCGTTCACTCCATTATATAGTTGAATAACCCCATCTAACGCGTTAATGCCAGCCTCAGGGTTCGCCGCTGCGTGTGCAGACACGCCAAAGAATTCAAAATCAATGGGGTCAACAGCTAACGATGGAGACGTACCACTCGTTTCTGCTTGGGGATGCACCATCATGGCAGCGTCCAAGTCCTGAACGAGTCCGTGACGAACGAACGTCCCTTTGGCGCTACCGTTCGGACCACCTTCTTCAGCGGGGGTTCCAAGCACAACTACTTCACCACCGACTTCGTCAATGACCTCAGCCAAAGCAATAGCTGCAGCGACACTTGTCGTTCCAATTAGATTATGCCCACAAGCATGGCCAAGACCAGGTAAGGCATCATATTCGGCTAAGTAGCCAATCTTCGGTCCATCAAGCGCAGATTTCTTACGTGCTATAAATGCAGTGTCGTGTTCAGGGATTCCAGCTTGCACGTCGAACCCAGCTTCTTCTAACAATCGTTGCAACTGCGCAGTAGCGAAATACTCCTCATTGCCGATTTCAGGACGTTCATGGATGGCATGTGAGGTGGCCACGTAAGCCTGTCGATTCTCTTCAATACTCTTAATGATTCGTCGTTCTAGCGATTCAACCGCGATTGCCATGTGCGTCACTCCCTCTTTCTTACCAGCCAATTTCCTCAAGTTCCACGTATGTTGGAATGAGAGAATCGTTGTATACTTCACGAATATGCTCCGCTACTTCTTCCGTTTGGTAGATTTCTACAATCTTCTGATAGGCTGCTCGATCTGTTTCATCTGCTCTAGCGGCAATAATGTTGATATAAGGAGTAGCCGTGTCGCCTTCAAGATAAATGGCATCATCAACTGGTGTGAATCCAGCTTCAACAGCTACCCCATTGTTGATAATGGATGCAGCGACGTCTGGCAATACACGAGGAGTTTGTGCAGCTACGACCGTTTCAAACTGAAGGTTCTTCGGGTTCCCCTCAATCTCTTCCAAGGAACCATTTCCATCGAAATCATCCGGCAACTCAATTAACTCCGCTTTCTCAAGCAATAAGAGTGCACGCCCCATGTTGGTCGCCTCATTAGGAACTGCTATCTTAGCTCCGTCAGGAATCTCTGATACTTCTTCGTATTCATCGGAGTAAATCCCCATTGGGGCAATCAGGGTTGTACCAATAGGCTCTAAGTCGAGGTCATGGTCTTTAATGAATTGATCGAAATAAGAAACCGTCTGGAAGGCATTCAGGTCAATATCCCCGTCAGCTAGTGCCATATTCGGACGAACATAATCTGCGAATTCAACAAGCTCAATTTCAATGCCCTCTTTCGCAGCTTCCTCTTGAATGTATTCCCATATCGGAACCCCAGACCCGTTCAACCCAACTTTCACTTGTACTGGCTCTTCGCTATCCCCTGTTCCTTCACCACTTGCATCGTCAGAACCGCCACACGCGGCTAAGAATAAGGCTAGACTAAGGAATAATGCTGTAAATAAAAAGCGTGATGCTTTCATGGTATGTCCCCCCTAATGTGTGTAGTCGTTTACCAACCAATCTTCTCTAGTTCCACGAACGTCGGAACAACAGAACCGTCATAGAGTTCTTCAATATGATTCGCCACTTCTTCCGTTTGGAAGATTTCTACGATTTGCTGATACGTTTCGTTATTTGTTTCATCTGCGCGGGCTGCAATTAGATTGATATAAGGTGTAGCCGTTGCACTTTCAAGAACTAACGCTTCTTCGAGTGGGTCAAAGCCTGCTTCCACCGCAATGTTATTGTTGACGAGGGAAGCAGCGACGTCTGGTAGGACTCGTGGAGTCTGTGCAGCTACAACCGTTTCAAATTTCAAATCTTTCGGGTTATCTTTAATTTTCTCTAAAGAGCCGTTGCCATCGAAGTCTTCAGGTAATTCAAGTAAGTCTGCTTCTTGTAGAAGCAGTAAAGCGCGGCCCATGTTCGTCGCTTCATTCGGAATCGCAATCGTTGCACCGTCCGGAATATTCGAAACGTCTTCGTACTCGTCTGAATAGATTCCCATTGGCTCAATCAACGTAGTTCCAATAGGAGCTAGGTCTAAGTCATGGTCTTTAATGAACTGATCGAAATACGAAACGGTTTGAAAGGCATTTAAATCAATATCCCCGTCAGCTAGCGCCATATTGGGACGGACATAGTCGGCAAATTCAACGATTTCAATGTTGATCCCTTCCTCTTCCGCCTTCTCTTGAACGAACTCCCAAATCGGAACGCCCGACCCATTAAGCCCTACTTTCACTGTCTTTGTCTCATTACTTGCTTCGCCTTCTTTCGAAGATGCATCGTTCGAGTTGCCACAAGCGGCAAGTAAAGCTCCTAAGCTTAGTACTAGAATTGTAATGATGATGCGAGATTTCTTCATCTCATTTCCCCCTTAGCGTCTACGGACTACTCTTGAGAAGTAGTTACCTAGTGTTTGAATGATTTGGACAATCACGACAAGCAAGACGACAGTTGCAATCATAATGTCCGTCTCAAAACGTTGATAGCCATAAGAGATTGCAAGGTCACCTAGACCACCGCCTCCAACAGTTCCAGCCATTGCGGATGCACCGACAAGACCGATTGTAGCGACGGTAATGTTCAGAATGAGTGAGCTAAACGCCTCTGGCAGGAAGACTCGAAAGATGATTTGCGATGGCGTCGCTCCCATCGCTTCAGAGGCTTCCACGACGCCTTCATCAATTTCTAGTAGGCTCGTTTCTACGAGCCTTGCGATAAATGGACCAGAGAAGAACACGAGTGGCACAATTGCTGCAGCAGTTCCTATAGAGCTCCCAACAATAAAGCGCGTAAATGGTAGAATGACAACGAGTAATATAATGAATGGAATAGATCTAAACAGATTAACAATGCCATTTAACACATTAAAGACCGGAGCATTGGGAAGGATTCCATTGTTTCGTGTCACAACAAGGGCAATCCCCAATGGAAGACCAATAATAATGGCGAACACTAATGACACTCCAACCATAACAAGCGTCTCCCACGTTGCTTCTAGTATTTTAGGCCAGAATTCTAATAGATTAACCTGCACGACTCGTCACCTCCTGAACCTGCACCGATTGCTGAATCGTGTGAAGGGCTTTCTTTATTTCTGAAGTCTCTCCTAAGAATTCTACAATTAAGTTTCCGAAAGGTTCTCCTTGTAATTCGGTAATCTGCCCATGGAGAATATTCACTTCGATGTTATACCGCTTCGATGCACGAAATAGAATTGGCTCAGAAGCTGCTTCCTTCAAGAACGTGAGTCGATATACATGGCGTTCACTATGTAACGCTTCGAGAACTGATTTCGGAATATCATCGTTCATCTCAGCAGCCACGAAATTCTTCGTCGTTTGATGCGATGGGCTCGAGAATAAGTCGAACACCGTACCTTCTTCAATGACCTTCCCATTTTCCATTACCGCTACCCGGTCGCATATTTCACGGATGACCTGCATTTCGTGTGTAATCATTAGAATGGTCAGATTGTATTGGTCTCGGATATCCTTTAACAGCTTCAAAATCGAATCGGTCGTCTGTGGATCAAGCGCGGACGTTGCTTCGTCACACAATAGAACTTTAGGCGAGCGTACAAGTGCTCGAGCAATGCCAACACGTTGCTTCTGTCCTCCAGAAAGTTCATCTGGATATTTATTCGCAAGTTCTTCAATCCCGACGAATGCCAACAACTCTTCCACTTTCCCCTTTACATCCTTCGCTTTCTTCCCATCAAGCAGAAGCGGAAATGCCACATTCTGAAACACGGTCTTTGACTCTAGTAAGTTGAAATGTTGAAAGATCATTCCAATGTCACGCCTTGTTTCTCGAAGTGCTCGTTTCGACTGCGATGTAATGTCGACGCCATCTACAATCACTTGCCCTGAAGTCGGACGTTCGATTAAGTTCACGCAGCGTAGTAGCGTACTCTTCCCAGCGCCACTAAAGCCTATAATGCCGTAGATTTCACCTTCGTTGATTCTTAACGAGACATCATCAACCGCATGAATGGATTGCCCATTGTTCGTGTAAGTCTTTCTAATCTGTTCAAGTTGAATCATGGTGACACCCTCCCTTATTTAATACAACAAAAAAAATCCCCTCTTCTTATTAGGTAAGAAGAGGGGATTACACGTTTATGTACAATCCGTCTCTTCTCATCTTTCAAGCCGTAGCTTGAAGGAATTGGCACGGTGTCCGATTAAACGGATCCGTTGCCGAGGTTTCAAAGGGCCAGTCCCTCCACCTCTCTGGATAAGAAGAATGATTCTCGTATTCACTTGTTGTTCGATAGTCCATATCTTACTATCGCAATTCCGAATTGTCAAACACATTTGAAAAAAGTTTAAATTTTATATGAGTTGTTGAATTTTAACTGTATTCCCTACTTGTAATTTGCGTTAGAAGTTGCGGAGAGAGATTATTCAGTTAAGTTGTCCCACCCTAGGACAACACCAAGAATAGTTATTTACATAGGATTGCGAGTGCCTTTACTATGAATCTACAAAGGTTAACTGGAAATCTTTAACCTTTCTAGAAACATTGTAAAGGAGTTAACTGTTCATGTTTAACCTATTGAAGAGAAAGGCAATTGTAGCTGTTATAACTTTTTTTATTTCGCTTATTTCTTTCGGCAACATATTTCGTAGTGCTATTGCAGGTTTAGGAAATACTTTTATGATGATTTTATTAGTAGGTATAGTTTCTGGGGCCACTCTGTCTATTGCTATTGATTACATTGTTAAGAATTCTTTCCGTTATGTGTTTATTTTCCGTTTTACTCTCTACATAGTAATCGCCTTTTTAATGAATCACATTTTTTTAAGGTCTTCTTCATGGGAGATCTTTCTGTACTTCATTCTTCCAGTAGCTATGTTGTATTTCTTGGTGGATGAATTTGTAAGAAGAAGGCTCTCTTAATGTCTAATCTTGATATATAGAAAAGAGATTCACGTAAAGTTCCCCCAGTAAAGAGAATTTACTGAGGGAACTTATTAGTACTATACTCGATAAGCGTTTTTTAAAGGCACGCCACATCGGTGCATCACACACTCTACCCTATTGATCTAATACTATTTATTACACACGCAGAATCTTAAAGTCGAATGCTTCCAACTGTAAGGTCTCTGCTACGGGTTGTTGTTCTCCTGTCCAAAGGTTGTTCACCGCTTTCCCAACGTACGCTTTCGGCAGTACATAGGATTTCGATTGTTCAGTTGGATTTACGATGAATAAGAGTTCATCTTGGCTATCAAATTTCTTATACGCGAGGACGTTATCCGTCACATCTACGATGCGGAACTGTCCATGGTTTCCAAAGACGCGGTGAGTGCGGCGTAGTTCTGTCAACTTCTGAACGAATGACAGCAGCTCTTGATCTTGTCCTTCCTCATTCCACTCCATACACGCGCGGCATCCAGGGTCATGTCCACCTTCCATTCCAATTTCATCACCATAATAAATACAAGGCGTGCCAATGAATGATAGCTGGAACAAGAAGAGTAGTCTTGCTCGTTCTTTATCTCCGCCACTTTCTGTTAGGATTCTTGGCGTATCGTGACTTCCTAATAGATTGAATTGAACTTCATTCACATGATCAGGGTACATATTTAGAACATGGGTGATGTCGTGGGCAAATCGCTCCGTGTTAATCGTACCTCTTGCGAATAAATTTAAAGAAGCTTCGGTGAACGGGTAGTTCATTACCGCATCGAACTGATCCCCTTGGAGCCATGGCATGGAATCGTGCCAGATTTCACCGAGTATATAGGCATCTTCCTTCGCAGATTTCACTGTTTGGCGGAACTCACGCCAGAATTGATGGTCAACTTCATTGGCTACATCTAATCGCCATCCATCTATATCAAATTCTTCTACCCAATACTTCGCAACGCCTAGTAGGTATTCCTTAACTTGCTCATTTTCCGTATTTAATTTAGGCATGGAAGCTCCAAAACTAAATGTGTCGTAGTTTGGAATCGGTTTCTCCTTTAGCGGAAATTCACGAACGTGGAACCAGTCTTTGTAAGCCGATTGCTCTCCATTCTGCAGCACATCTTGAAAGGGTTCAAAGAAATAGCCACTATGATTGAACACAGCATCAAGCATGACTCGAATCCCGTTCTCATGGCAAGTTTCTACTAGCTTTCGGAATGTCTCTTTATCCCCAAATTGAGGGTCAATTTCATAGTAGTCAATCGTGTCGTATTTATGATTGGAGTGTGCTTTGAAGATTGGCGTCATATAGAGACCCGTAATGCCAAGCTCTACGAGGTGGTCAATATGGTCGATGATGCCTTGTAAATCGCCACCGAAGAAATTGTCAGGCTTTGGCGGTTCACTCCCCCATGCTCGTGCGCCTTGTGGATTTAGGCTCTCATCGCCATTTCCGAACCGCTCAGGAAAGACTTGATACCAAACTGTATCCTTCACCCATTCTGGAGGTGAGAATACATCGATTGCATTTAAGAATGGGAACGCAAAGAAAAAGCCTACATCCTTTGGTACCTCATCTACGAACCCTCTCTCTCCATAGATAAACGCTTCTGTTTCATCTTTAAGCAGAAAGCCATATCTTAAGCGGCGATATGGAGGCTCTATGCTGACAGCCCAATAATCAAATAAGTCATCGTGACCGGTTCGTTCCATTTGGACAAGTTGATGCTGCCATACTTCCCCTTTGAAATCATAAGGGTCACCATGAATGAGTTGTACTTGCTTCACATCTCCACGTTTCGTACGTATACGAATATGTAGCTCCTTCTCGGTATACGCATATGCATATTGATCTTTCGGACGATGATAGATTGCTTCTTTAATCACGTTTACTCCCCCTTTTGTCATAAAACAGTGTTAAATAAAAGCGCTTGCACATTTCTCACATACCTAAAGGCTATTCAAATTCTGATTCACTGTCAATCTAGTAATCTCACGAAAAATATTTTTCCCCTTTTTATAAAGGTTTTTCCTTTTATTTGTAAAGGCTTGTCTCTATTTATATGTAATATTTTGTTAAATAAGGCTCTTGTGCCCAGCTGGATAGTTTGTATAATGAAGGTAATTCCTGCAATCGCTTTCACTAATGAGAACAGCTTTTATATTTTCCACTTCTTTGCAAGCGATTTCAATTTTACCATTTAGGGGGAGGAAACAGAGATGAAGAAATTGCTTTTATTGGTTTTTGCCATGCTGCTAAGCGTAGGTGTGTTGGCAGCTTGTTCGGAGGATTCGGGTTCAGATGAAGCTTCTGGGAACGAGTCAAACAATGAAGAAGGTTCGAACAATGAAGGAGAAGAGGGCTCTACAACGGATACGTTAACAATTTGGGTGAATGATGAAGAGTCCCAAGTTAATGCCATTGAAGAAATCACAGGCAAGTACACAGAAGAAACAGGCATCGATGTTGAATTAACACGTGTGAACATGACAGACCAAATTGAGAAGTTAGATTTAGATGGACCAACTGGAAATGGCCCAGATATCTTCTTCCAACCTCATGACCGAATTGGGAACATCGTTCTTCGTGGCCTAGCTGCTCCTGTAGACCTTGGCGATGAAACAAGTGGTTACTCCGAGACAGCCATTGAAGCAGTAACCTACGATGGCGATGTATGGGGTGCTCCTGCTGTTATTGAAACGTATGCACTTTACTACAATAAGAGCTTAGTTGATGAAGTACCAGCTACCATGGAAGACTTGATGGCGCTTGCTGAAGAGCAAACAGAAGGCGGTTCTTACGGTTTCTTAGCAGAATTAAATAACCTTTACTTTGCTTACCCATTCTTCGCAGGTAACGGCGGGTATGTCTTTGATAAAGCAGATGGTTCCTACAACGTTGACGACATTGGCTTGAACAATGAAGGTTCAGTCAAAGGCGCTTCACAGATTCAAAGCTTCTTCACAGAAGGTTACATCCCAGCAGAGATTAGCCCAGATGTTATTAACGGCTTATTTACAGAAGGCAAAGCTGCGGTTGTTCTAAACGGCCCATGGGCGCGTCCAGACTATGAAGCTGCGTTAGGCGAAGATCTTGCAACTGCTCCATTACCAACTGTTGATGGTACACCAATGCAATCCTTTGTTGGAGTGAAGTCTTGGATGCTATCTGAGTACTCCGAGAACAAAGAACAAGCAACAGATTTAATTAAATTTATGACGAACACAGAGAACTCTAAGATTTACTACGAAACAGCTGGTGAAATCCCACCACGTGCTGATTTGTTAGAGGATTCAGTCGTTACTGAGGATGCAATTACTGCTTCCTTTGCAGAGCAAACAAACTACGGTGAGCCAATGCCTTCCGTTCCAGAAATGTCTCAGATTTGGGAGCCTATGAACAACGCACTTCAGTTCTTAGCACAAGGAGATGACCCACAAGAGGTTATGGATGAGACGGTTCAACAAATTAAAGATAGTATTGCTGCCGTTCAGCAATAAAAAGATGGGGTGTATAGGGATGATCCCTATACACCCTTTTTACACCATAAGGGGGAATGAACGATGCCGGAAGTTGTACCATCCACCTCACCAAATAAAGAAAAACAGCATAACGTCGTGTTGGCTACAGTTCTGTCCATACTATTTGCTGGTCTCGGGCAACTTTATAACCGTCGATTTCTAAAGGGAATCGTTTTCATTGTGGTAGAGGCTGCTTTTCTCATTACGTTGGCTAATTTCGTCGTCAATGGCGTATGGGGAGCTATAACTTTAGGGGAAACCCCACGAGAAGACCACTCGATTATCTTATTAATTGAAGGCATTATTGCATTTATTGTAATTGGCTTCGCTTTAACCGCTTATATCTTTAATATTATCGACGCTCGCCGCAACGCGAAAGACTTACAACTCGGCAAGAAGATTCCGACGGTGCGTCAGCAAGTGATTGATGCTTACAATTCAAGTTTCCCGTACATGCTCATCACACCAGGGCTCATTATGCTTGTATTCGTTGTTGTGCTACCGCTTGCATTCATGCTAGCGCTTGCGTTCGCAGATTACAGTTTGTACAACGCCCCACCTCGTAAATTATTAAACTGGGTTGGATTTGAGAACTTCACCAAGCTCTTTACAGAAGATATTTGGCGCGAGTCCTTTGTGAACGTATTTAGTTGGACAATCATTTGGACATTTGTCGCTACAACACTCCAAATTGCTCTAGGGTTGTTCTTAGCCATTCTCGTAAACGACAAGCGTATTAAATTTAAGCGGACCATTCGTACGGTACTCATCTTGCCATGGGCGGTCCCTGCATTTGTGACCATCTTGATCTTCGCTGCGATGTTCAACGATACGTTTGGTGCCATTAACAACGACATTTTAAGTCAATTTGGCGTTGCCATCCCATGGCTCACCGATGCAACATGGACACGAGTGGCCTTAATTCTTATTCAAACGTGGCTTGGATTTCCCTTCTTATTTGCTTTATTTACAGGGGTCCTTCAAAGCATACCAAGCGATATGTATGAGGCTGCGGATGTGGATGGTGGAAGTCGTCTACAGAAATTCCGCTTCATCACGTTCCCTCACATCATGTTCGCTACAGCACCGTTGTTGATCATGCAATACGCACAGAACTTTAACAACTTCAACATCATTTACTTATTCAATGAAGGCGGACCTGCTGTACGAGGGCAGAACGCTGGAGGGTCAGACATATTAATTTCTTGGGTGTACAAGCAAACGTTTGAGTACAACCAGTACAGTATGGCTGCAGCGATCACCATTATTATGGGACTAATTGTTTCAATCTTTGCCTTCTTCCAATTCAGAAGAACGGCTGCTTATAAAGAGGAGGGTGAAATGTAATGCATGCGAAAACGAAATCGAGACTTGAGGTTGCTCTCATCTACGCCTTCTTACTTGTCATGTTTGTGGTGATTGCGTACCCACTCATCTGGACTGTTGGGATGTCACTGAACCCTGGTACAAATATGTATTCGACTTCTATGATTCCTGAAGTTGTGACGTTTGAGCACTATAGATGGTTGTTTACAGACCCTGACAGTGATTATCTTATTTGGTATAAGAATAGTTTGTTTGTCGCCGTTATAAACTCAGTTGCATCTGTCCTGCTGACGTCGCTTGTAGCTTATGCCTTCTCCCGCTACAAATTCGTTGGGCGTAAGAACGGTCTGTACGCGTTCTTACTTCTTCAGATGTTCCCTGTACTTATGGGGATGGTTGCTCTCTATATCCTCCTAAATATCATTGGTCTTCTTGATAACCTTTGGGGATTGATTCTCATTTATATCGGCGGGCAAATCCCGTTTAACGCATGGCTCGTGAAAGGTTTCTTTGACACGATTCCTAGAGAACTTGATGAAGCTGCTCGACTAGATGGCGCTGGTCACTTTCAAGTATTCTTCCAAATTATGCTTCCACTTGCGAAGCCAATTCTAGCCGTTGTTGCCCTATTTAACTTTATGGCACCGTTCGTAGACTTCTTGTTACCACGAATTGTACTTACAAGTTCTGAGAACTTCACGTTGGCGCTTGGGCTATTCAACTTTATCAACAATGAATTTGCGAATAACTTTACTCGATTTGCTGCTGGCTCCATTTTAATCGCGGTTCCAATCGCTCTTGTATTCCTATTGTTACAACGTTACTTAATCTCAGGGTTAACAACTGGAGCTACGAAAGGGTAACAATCAGCTATTCAAAGATGATTCTTCTTAAAGAAGGTGAATAAAGATGGCGATTACGATTAAGGATGTCGCTAAAGCCGCTCAGGTGGCACCATCCACGGTATCAAGGGTAGCAGCCGACCACCCGAGCATTAGCTATGAAACGAAGAAGCGCGTTCGCAAGATTATGGAGGAGATGGGCTATCATCCGAATGTGAACGCACGAAGCCTAGCCAATCAATCGACTCAAGCCATTGGCATTGTGATGAAATCATCGGCAGACAAAGCACTACAGAACCCATTCTTCCCTGAAGTGCTGAGAGGAATTAGTTCTGTCGCACATGAACAAGACTATTCCCTGTACGTGTCCACAGGTGAAACGGAAGCTGAGGTCTACGAGAGCGTTCAACGGATGGTGTTCGGGAAACGAGTAGACGGGTTGATCCTCCTCTATTCTCAAATTGATGACCGAGTGACGAAGTTTCTACTGGAACAGGATTTCTGTTTTGTTCTTGTTGGCAAACCATATGAGCATGCAGACCGCATTACACATGTTGATAACGACAATTTCACTGCATCCTATGACATTACATGGGAGCTCATCCATAAAGGGCATGAACATATTGCGTTTATTGGAGGGGATTCAAATCTCGTCGTCACGTTAAATCGACTTCGAGGTTACGAAGAAGCTTTGGCGAAAGCGGGGCTCCCTATCCGAGATGATTATCACATACACGCTGAGTTGCTAAAGTCAGGTGGACGGGAAGCTGTCCATCAATTATTCCAGCTTGATGAACCACCATCCGGACTCGTCATAGCGGATGATTTAATGAGCATCGGTGTGATTACGATGCTTGAAGAGAAGGGAATCAAAGTCCCTGAAGACGTGTCTATCGTGAGCTTCAACAATCTTTACATGTCTGAGATTTCACGCCCCCCACTGACGACGGTTGATATCCAAATTTATGAACTTGGATATCAGGCAGCAAAATGCCTAATCGACAAGGTGAACAACAAACAAGAGCCGTCTAAACGGGTGATCGTCCCCTATGAAGTGGTACATCGACAATCGTCACGTGAGCGAAGGAAGCCCTTGCATCTTTAGCACACCTTCCCTCCGTACGTTAAGGTGACATCCAAGTAGATGTCACCTTTTTTGTCGTATTAGAGAACTCCATCCTAGTTGTCTTTTCTTGATAACCTTCACTGATTCATGACAAACTATAGCTATAAGAGGAGGTTGAATGATGAACGTATTTTCAAAGGACATTCGTGAGTACATAAATGTAGTTGATGTCATGAACGAAATTGAGGCATACCACTTGGAACCACAGAGAGAGAGTGAGATTGCACCTGACCGGATGCATGTGGAAGACGGAGAGCGCACCGCGTTATTGATGCCCGCCTTTTATGAGGAGTACTATTCGGTGAAGCTTGCTGGCGTGTCTCCGAGTAATGTCGACAAGGGCAAGCCCTCTGTACAAGCAACCATTATGCTTTACAACCGTGACACAATGGAACCATTGTTATCGTTAGATGGCAACCAGATTACTGGATTAAGAACAGCAGCAATCAGTGGACTCGGCATGAAATACATTGCCCCACAAGATGCTTCAGTCTTAGGAATCGTTGGGACAGGCCTACAAGGATGGACTCATTTAGAAGCTGCCATGGCAGTTCGAAATATCCATACCGTCTATCTTCACAGCCGCAATAAAGAGAAGGTAGATGCGTTTAAGCAGCAAATACATGAGCATTATCCGAATGTGACTGTAATGACTAAAGAAATTACCGAGCTTGTCGAACGCTCTGATATTATTGTCACAGCAACAAGCTCCTCAAGCCCAGTTCTTCCAGACGTAGACTGTAGCAGTTGGACCTCTAAGCACATTACAGCAGTAGGCTCATTCCGCCCTGATATGCAAGAGATTCCCGATGGCATTCTACAGGAGATTCAGAACGTGTACGTAGACCAACCAGCAGCGTTACATGAGTCCGGGGATATTATTCGAGCGAGCGAACTACGTGGTGTGGACCAATTCCCTACGCTCGAAGAAGTTATTCAATCTGAAGACCCGCCAGCTTACCACGAGAATGTTTCCCTATTTAAATGTGTAGGTGGCTCTATCTACGATTTACTCGCAACGAAAGCCCTATACAAAAAACTATAGAAAAAAGCTCGCCTGAAAAAACAGGCGAGCTTTCTTTATTCCTCGGGGGAAATGACCTTAACGGCCAATAATGCTATAGCCAGAGTCAACGTGAATCATTTCACCGGTAACTCCTCGTGATAGATCGCTTAATAGGTAATAAGCTGTGTCGCCTACCTCTTCCTGAGTTGTAGGTCGGCGCAATGGAGAACGCTCTTCAATGTGCTTAAGGATTGAGTTGAAGTCACCAACGCCTTTAGCAGAAAGCGTACGAATTGGTCCCGCAGAGATGGAGTTCACACGGATTCCGTGCTTCCCAAGATCTGCAGCCAAGTATTTCACGCTTGCATCAAGGCTAGCTTTCGCAACGCCCATCACGTTATAGTTCTCAACAACACGCTCACCACCAAGATACGTAAGCGTGACAATACCGCCACCTTCAGACATAAGCGGTTGAGCTGCACGAGCTACAGCAGTTAAAGAGTAAGAGCTAATATTATGAGCCGTTAGGAAACCGTCACGGCTTGTGTTCAAGAACTCACCCTTTAATTCTTCTTTATTCGCAAACGCGATACAGTGTGCAAGTCCATGAATAACACCAACGTCATCTTGAATCTGTTGGAACGTATTCATAATGCTCTCATCATCTGTCACGTCACACTCGTAAAAGAGTGGGTCTTGCCCATCAAGAGATGCCGCTAAATCTTTCACCGTTTTCTCGAAACGTTCTGAAGCATATGTGAAGATTAATCGTGCACCTGCATTATGTAACGACTGTGCGATGCCCCATGCAATACTACGTCTGTTCGCAACGCCCATAACTACATAGGTGCGACCTTCTAGAGAAAAGTTCATCCATAGCCCTCCTCGAGCAGTGTATGCTAAATTAGTATTTGTTATTAGTACCTGCTACTATTTTATACAATATGATGGCGTAACACAAATCATTTCTAAATCTGCATCCTTAGTATGAAACCGAATCTGTCCACTTATGCTCCTAACTGGTAACTTCGCCACCCATTTCCTATTCCCTGCTTCTCCACTTAAAAACCCCGTCAGATTTGTCGGCTGACGGGGCTTGTTCTCAAGATGTAATGAGTAAATGTAAATTTAAGAATGCAGTAGCTACACCAAAGTAAATCAGAATTGAAATGATATCGTTAATTGTCGTGATAAACGGTCCTGACGCCACGGCTGGGTCAATGTTGAATTTATGCATCACAAGCGGAACTGTGGCACCAGCCAACGTCGCTACAATGAGGGTCGACAAAATGGAAATTCCAACGAGAATTCCTAAGAAGATGTCACCTTGCCAGAAGTATACGATGCCTGTAATAATAATTCCACAGATTACACCATTAATGAGTCCCGTTCCAGCCTCTCTCGCTACGAGCTTGGCAAGACCTCCTTTGCCATGCTCACCTGTCGCAATACTACGAACGGCAACCGCCAACGCTTGCGTACCAGTGTTCCCTGCCATTCCAGCAATAAGTGGAATGAAGATGGCTAAGATGGCTACTTCATTCAATGTATCTTCAAATCGGCTAATTAAGCTCGCTGTCATTAACCCTAAGAACAAGAGAATGACGAGCCAAGGCAAACGCTTTTTAGCTGAGGCAAAGGCGGTATCATCGCGGTTATCTACATCGGATACACCGGCAAGCTTGGAATAGTCATCACTCGCTTCTTCTTCCATAACGTCCATAACGTCATCGACGGTAATGATCCCTAGCATATGCTGCTTGAAATCCACAACAGGCATCGCTAGAAAGTCATAATCACGCATCATACGCGCGACTTCTTCTTGGTCATCACCGACAGAAACTGATAGCACTCGGTCGCTCATGACTTCTGAAATAAGCCAGTCATCTTCTGCAATAATCAGATCACGAAGCGAAATAACCCCAACAAGACGCTTCTCTTCATCAACAACATAAATATAGTAGATGGTTTCTGCGTCTGGCGCTTCTGTTCTTAAATGAAGCATCGCCTGCCGTACCGTTTCCTCCGCTCGAATGACAACATATTCGGTTGTCATAATACTTCCGGCCGTTTTTTCTTCATAGTGAAGTAGCTCTTTAATTTCAGCAGCTGATTCTTTATCCATAATCGTTAAGAAACTTGCAACTTTATTAATATCCAGTTCGTTTAATATATCGACAGCATCATCCGTTGAGATATCCGCAAGCACTTGGGCTGCAAATCTTGGATCCATCTCAGAGAAATAAAGTTCAATATCTTCAAATTCAATGTGTTCCATAACATCGGCAATTTCTTCAGGAGATAAGTACGTATAGATTTGTTGTCTTGTCTCTTCTGTTTGTTCCTCGAATATTTTTGCCTGGTCGTATGGGTGCATCTCTAGGAATTCGGCACGAAATTCATCTATGCGGTCCTCTTGAAGAGCGTTCTCGATTTTCTTCCATTGCTCTCTTCGTTCATGTTCCTCAAGATATTCCATTGTATCCCCTCCTTATCCCCTATTGAATTGTCGGTTCGTCCACGGTTTTATGACCGTTTCATCGTAATGTTGAAACGTACGTTTGTCAACGAAATGGAGGAATTCCGGTGAAACTTTCCTCCCCTTTTAAAATCTACACAACGAATATCTTAAAAAATAGAAAAGAATGGTGTAAACTTGAGAGACAAGTGTCATACGCTAGAACTTATCCAGAAAGGATTCACAAAATGGGTCAAAACAACCAAGGATACAATATAGACTTCGGATTACTTACTATTCTATTGTCACTCGCAGCCGTTAGCTGTTTCGCTCTTTATACGATTCAACCCATCTTACCAGAATCATCATCAAACTATTTCATGAAACAAATCGTATGGTACATAGCTGGTTTCATTGTCATTGTTGGAGTAATGCTCATTGACTATGACCGTTTAGGCCAAGTCGCCTGGTTCCTTTATGGATTTGGCGTACTTCTCTTGCTTGGACTAGAATTCAACGCTCCATTCACGAAAACGATTAACGGAGCTACAAGTTGGTACGCATTCCCTGGCATGAGCTTGCAACCAGGGGAATTCATCAAGGTATTTCTTGTCATCTTACAAGCACATCTCATTGTAAGGCATAGAGAAAAGTACAAACGAACAGACATTAAAACTGATTTATGGTTACTCGTTAAGATTGTAGGGGTCGCATTAGTTCCAATGGCACTCATTATTAATCAACCTGACTTAGGAACATTCCTTGTCGTAAGTGCCATTACAGGTGCCATGATTTTGGTTTCAGGGATACGTTGGAGAATTTTACTTAGCATCCTGCTCGTTATTGGCGTCTTCGTATTAGGCGTACTCATCTTCTATACCCTATTTCCAACGTTCACTGAAACTACACTAAGCGAATCTGGCTTTAACCACGTATTGGAACGTTTCTACGGGTGGCTGCAGCCAGAACAGTATAGTGGCTCATACGGCTATCAACTCATCAACGCGATGATGGCCATTGGTTCTGGACAGCTATACGGGAAAGGGATTGGAGGCATACAATCCTCCTTACGTATACCAGAACGTCACACAGACATGATTTTCACGGCAATCTCTGAGCAATTCGGCTTTATTGGAGCTAGTATTGTCATTACGTTATTCTTCTTACTCATCTATCGGATGATTTACACAGCACTCGAAAGTAACGATCAGTTTGGCAGCTATTTATGTGTCGGGTTTATCGGGATGTTCACATTCCAAGTATTCCAGAACATCGGCATGTCTCTGCAATTGTTGCCAATCACAGGAATACCTCTCCCGTTTATTAGTTACGGAGGGAGTTCTTTAATTACCTACATGCTCGCCATAGGGATTGTATTTAATATTCGTTCAAGAACAAGGGTTTATATGTTTGATTAATGAGGAAGGTGGAACGCTAACTAGAGCGCTCCACCTTTTTTGTATAAGGAGGAATCTGTATGAAAGCTGATATAATTGGAGATGTTCATGGCTGTTATGAAGAGATGATGGAACTATTTGAAACATTGGGGTATGAGATGAAGAATGGGATTCCAGTCCATCCAAACGGAAGGGTGCCGATTTTTGTCGGGGATTTACAAGACCGGGGCCCGAATTCTGTCGCCGTGATGCGCCTTGTCTACCAACTCGTTATTGAGCAGAAGAAAGGCTATTATGTCCCGGGAAATCATTGCAATAAGCTCTACCGCTATTTCCTCGGTAACAACGTTAAGCTTCAGCATGGCTTAGAGACAACTGTAGCGGAACTACAAGCGTTAGACGACGCTACAGCAAAGCGCGTAAAAGAGGAATTTATGACGCTTTATGACGAATCTCCCCTGTACCTCATTCAACCTGAATTGAATGTTGTTGTTGCACACGCAGGTATCCGGGAAGACATGATTGGTTCGTATCATAAGAAGGTAAGAACGTTCGTACTCTATGGAGATATTACAGGGGAATTCCACCCAAATGGGATGCCAGTAAGACGAGATTGGGCGCAGCATTATAATGGTGAGCGTTGGATTGTATATGGTCATACTCCTGTACGCGAGCCTCGTTTCAAACATAAGACAGTCAACATCGACACGGGATGTGTATTCGGCGGGAAGCTAACTGCGTTTCGGTTACCAGAAGAGACAATTGTATCTGTCCCCTCTAGACAGGAAGAGGTTACCGAGAAATTTAGAACCTTCGACGATTAATAGACACGTGAGATCCTCTCACGTGTCTTTATTATTTAGATATGCTTCCAATAATCCTTTAAATCTTTCGCCAAGTCTATCTCAAAGGTTTGGTGCTTGCTTTCCTCCAATGGACTCGGATAGCGGAGAGAGAAGCAGTGTAAAGCCTGCCTCGTAAGCTTGTCGGTTGCACCGCCGTATAGGTCGTCTCCAATTAAAGGATGGCCTATATATGCCATATGCACTCGGATTTGGTGTGTACGACCTGTATCAAGTTTAAGCTGTACGAGCGTATGTCCATTCTTTCTTTCCACCACTTTGTAATGCGTCACTGCACGTTTCCCTTCCTCTGAAACGTAGCGGCGAATAATGGAATCTGGATGTCGAGCAATTGGCACATCGATTGTCCCATGGCTTTCTTCCATTTCGTCCGTAACGATAGCATAGTACTGTCTATGAATCGCCCCATTCACTTGCTGTTCAGAAAGCAAGGAATGGGCAAAGCGATGTTTCGCAATTAGAACAAGTCCAGATGTATCCCGGTCTAGGCGCGTGACAATGTGTGCCGTGTAAGGGTAAGCATGGCGATCATAATAAGCCATTAAGGCATTAGCCAACGTCCCTCTCTTATGATCTCGCCCCGGAATTGTCGCTTGCCCGAACGGCTTCTCGACCACAAGGGTATGCTCATCCTCATATACTACCTCTAACGGGAGCTGTTCTGGGATGAGCCATTCTCCTCTTTCTTCAGGTGGGAATGACACGTGGAGAACGTCTCCAGAGTGCAAGGTGTGCCTCACTCTCACCTCTATCCCGTTCACAAGAATCCCACCATCAAACTTCACAACTTTAATCATCCGACGTGAAAATGCTCGTACTGAGTACAAGTAGTCCCGTACGAGCATTCCATCTTCTTCTTTCTTAATGATCCATTTCATACCATCACCTAATTATGATCGCTCATCCGCAATAAACGATTCGTGTACTCGTTTCCAGAATGGGAACGGGCGGAATCTTGCAAAGCGTACTCGTTCTTTCGCCACACGACACTCAATGGATTTCACCTTCGTATAGCTTCTTGTAATATGGTCTAATGTAAACAGGAAGCTTCGGTCGTTCTTTGGCTTCAGAAGACACGTGTGGTGCTTTGGCAGAATTAGAGGGGAGCCAATCGTTCGGAAGACGCGGTTGTTGATGGACGCCATCTCTGTTACCTGTACGGCTTCGATTGATGGATGAATAATGGCCCCTCCCAATGCTTTATTGTATGCTGTACTACCTGAAGGAGTCGATAGGCAAAGTCCATCTCCACGGAACGTTTCGAAATGTTCTCCTTTAATTTCTAAGTCCAACACAACAGAACCTTCTGCTGTCTTAATGGTACATTCATTTAAAGCGAGGAATCGGTCTTCCTTCTCTCCATCTTCTGGACGAATGACAATCTCAAGGAGCGGATATTCAACAACTTGGAACGGTGTCCTTGCAATTTCAATAATCAGCTTCTCCACTTCTTTCGGCATCCAATCAGCGTAAAAGCCAAGGTGACCTGTATGTACACCAATAAAGGCTGTCTCTTCTAATCGGTGGATGTAGCTGTGGAAAGCCTCAAGCAATGTTCCATCCCCGCCAACAGAAATAACGAGGTCTGGTTCTTCAGGGTCCCACTCAAGCTTAAATTCAGTTAAGTAATTCTTCATCTTTGCCTGCAAATCGTCTGATACACGGTCTCCCTTGGACGTGATGACAAACTTCATCCTTCTCCTCCCCTTCTCAGTTCAGACTAGCTATCCGATTTCTTTCGGAAGATGGCCTGGGCCTCTTGGATTTCGTTTCGTATCTTAGACATTTCCTCGTCTAGTTGAAATGCGGCCTCGGCTGCTTTCTTCAAGCGCGTTTTAACTTCACTTGGCATTTGACCGCTATATTTGTAGTTTAATGAGTGCTCGTTCGTTGCCCAGAAATTCATGGCCAGCGTACGTATTTGAATCTCAGCCAGCAGCTTCTTCTCCCCATGAATGGTCTCCACAGGATAGGAGATAATCACATGGTAAGAGCGATAGCCGCTTTCTTTCTTGCGAGAGATATAGTCTTTCTCTTCAATGATGTCAAAGTCGTTTCTAGAACGTAACATTTGCACGACGGTTCGGATGTCGTCTACGAATTGGACAACAACTCGAAGGCCTGCAATATCTTGGATATGATGCTCAAGATCGGCATAAGGAATATCTTTACGTCTCGCCTTCTCCAAAATGCTTGTAATAGGCTTTACCCTTCCCGTTACAAATTCAATCGGAGAGTGCATGGATTCATATTCGTATTGTGCCCGCATTCCCTTGAGCTTTACCTTTAATTCGTCTACAGCCTGTGTATACGGGGCAAGTAGAGTCTCCCAATTCAAACTCGCGCACCACCTTTTGTCCTCTCATCTTATCCCCATGGATAAGATCAACTTTCGCGCTTTTTATTGTATCACAAATGTGGTAAATGGATAATGATTGCAATCTGAAACGAACTCGTCAATAATAGAGTCGCACATTCGACACGTAACGGAGGAAAAAGTATGTCACAAGAAATTGAAATTGAATTTAAGAACCTAGTTGAAGAGAACGAATATCACAAACTAATGAACGCATTTAACCTTAAACAAGAAGACCTGTTTTCTCAGACCAATCACTATTTCGAGACAAACGATCACGCTTTAAAATCCCACAAGGCCGCTCTACGTATACGAAAAAAGAACGATACGTGGACACTAACCTTGAAAGAACCTCATCCAGAAGGACTCTTAGAGACCCATGATACACTTACAGAAGAAGAGGCTCGTGCATGGATGAACAACACGCCTACAGACGCCCCTCATGTGATGAAGAGACTAAACGCTTTACAAGTTCCTGTTTCTTCCTTACGCTATTTAGGAGCGTTAACGACGGAACGAATTGAAGTGCCTTATAATGAGACTACCGTCGTTCTAGACAAGAGTCTATACAACGGTCAAAGTGACTATGAACTAGAATTAGAAGCGTCAGAGAAACAGCATGGATCAGACGTCTTTCACTCTCTATTGTCCCAATACGACATTCCTAAACGAGAGACACCGAATAAGATCCAACGTTTCTACAATTCTCTCTCAGAAACAGAATAATTGCTATGAATCATAATCCATTGCTAAAATAAGAAAAACGAACGAGAAAGGAATATGTACTATGAGTCAATCTCACCGCACGCTTTATGATGCCATTGGCGGATTTGAAGCAGTGGACCTTCTCGTCGAAGCATTTTATAAGCGCGTTGCAGAACATGAAGAACTGCAACCGATCTTTCCAAATGATTTAACGGAAACTGCTCGAAAACAAAAACAGTTTCTATCACAATTTCTAGGAGGCCCTGCATATTACACCGAAGAGCACGGACATCCTATGTTAAGAGCAAGACATTTACCCTTTGAGATTACACCTTCCAGACGAAATGCGTGGCTTTCATGCATGCATGAAGCTATGGAGGAAATTGAGATGGAAGAACCCTATTTCAGTGTGTTATTTGAGCGTCTCACAAGAACGGCTCATCATATGACGAACACACCGGGTGATGGGAAAGGAGAATCGATGTGAGTTGGAACACGTCTGGGGCACAAAACAACACGAACAAACAACAGACATCCCAGTACGGTTTTTTCGACTTCTTAAAGAAACCCGTTGAGATTTATGTGTTTGTGGACCCTCTCTGTTCAGATTGTTGGTCGCTCGAACCTTATATCAAGAAACTAATGATAGAATATGGCCGTTACTTCACGTTTCGACCTATTATCAGCGGGAAGCTCACATCACTCAACGCAGATCATTACAATAAACCTGATGATATCGCCAAAGTATGGGAGAAAACATCAAGCCGTACTGGAATGAGCTGCGATGGGGATGTATGGTTTGAGAATCCTGTCTCTTCACCATGGATTACAGCATTAGCCATCAAAGCTGCTGAATTACAAGGTCGAAAACCAGGGATGCGTTTCTTAAGAAAAGTGCAAGAGTATCTATTCTTGAACAAACAGAACATTTCCAATCAAGAAGTACTCATGCAATGTGCCCATGAAGCGAATATTGATATCGAAGAATTTGAGAAAGACCTTCATTCCGACTCTGCGAAACGAGCCCTTCAATGTGATTTGAAGCTTACACGAGAGATGGAAGTGGAGGAGACCCCTTCTATTGTTCTATTTAATCAACTAGAAGAAGAAGAGGGCATTAAGATAAGCGGTCTTTATCCGTATCATGTTTATGTACAAGTTCTTGAAGAGATGTTACAGAAGACACCACAGGCTGCACAAAAGCCATCTCTTGAAGAATTTATGAAACATTTCGGCTTCGTAGCCAATAAGGAGATCTCAACGGTCTTTGACTGGTCCGAAAGTCGAACTGAATGTGAGATGAAGAAGCTTCTCCTTAAACAACAAGTAGAACGAGTTCCTGTCAAACACGGAACGTTCTGGCGCTATTCAGGTTAGAAATCCACCTATGTGTAATAGGTGGATTTTTTTGTCCTTATGTTACTACCTGTTTCAGACAGCAGATAAACAACCAATTATTCCCTAGTCGTTAAATTTTAATAAGACTAGGAAATTTATGTTCTTGTAAACGATTACATGTTTATGTATTAAAAGGGCCAAGCAAAGCTTGGCCACTACACGTTGTCTTTTATAGACAAAAGGGGGGATGGGAGAAAGATTCACGGTCAAACAAAGGGGTTATTGTTTGTATGTGATTCATTTCACAGTTTATATATTATCAGCTGCCCCATGGGAATGCAACCAATATAACCAAAAAAATTAATAGTTCACATTTTCGTCAATAAAAAAACCGCTATCATTCCAGAATATCGGAAATTATCGTTCGCATACACTGTAATAACAGTGTTTTAGGGGGATGAATCGATGAATTCATTTATATGGTTTTGGCTTATGATGACAATCCTAGCATTTTTCTTTAATATTTTTGGCATGATGTTCCTCTATCCCATCTACCTTACAATGCCTTGTTTGTTCGTTACAATTTTCTTTACGGTCTTTAGCATTATGAGACGGAAACGGTTCAGGGGTTTCTTATAGCTTTCTCCCCTACTTCATCAACCATAAAGCTACACATAAGAAAGCCCCCATCTACGCAAGATGGGGGCTTTGTCTTATTGCTTAATCAGTTTCTCAAACTCAGCAAGCTTTGCTTCAAATACGTCAAGCGCAGCTAGGATTGGCTCTTTCGATGTCATGTCGACACCAGCCTTCTTCAACACTTCGATCGGATAATCACTGCTACCCGCCTTCAAGAAGGCTTTGTAGCGTTCTACTGCCGTGTCGCCTTCTTTCTGAATTTGACTCGCAAGTGCTGTCGCAGCAGAGTATCCAGTTGCATATTGGTACACATAGTAATTGTAATAGAAGTGAGGAATGCGAGCCCACTCTATGCCAATCTCGTCATCAATTACGATATCTTCTCCGAAGTACTTCTTGTTCAGGTCGTAGTAGATGCTTGTTAACTTCTCAGACGTTAACGCTTCTCCCTCTTGTGCGCGCTTATGAATCTCATGCTCAAACTCCGCAAACATCGTCTGACGGAATACCGTCCCACGGAAACCTTCCAAGAAGTGATTTAACAAGTACAGCTTTCGCTTCTCGTCATTTGTTTCTTGGAGCAGGTATTCATTCAATAACGATTCATTCGTCGTTGACGCTACTTCTGCTACGAAGATGGAGTAGTTCCCATAGCGGAATGGCTGCTCCTTCGTCGTATAATAACTGTGTAGAGAGTGACCTAGCTCATGGGCAAGCGTGAACAGGTTGTTCAAATTGCTCTGCCAGTTCATAAGGATGTACGGATTTGTTCCATACGTACCAGAAGAATAAGCACCGCTTCGTTTCCCTTTATTCTCTTCAACGTCAATCCAGCGATTCTCATAGCCTTCTTTAATAATGGACGTATATTCATCCCCGAGCGGAGCCAATCCCTTCAGAACAAGTTCCTTGGCCTCTTCATAAGGAACATCCATGTCGACGTCTTTCACAAGATCCGCATAGAGGTCATACATATGCACCTCATCCAGTTCAAGCACTTCCTTACGAAGCTGTACATAACGATGAAGAGCTGGCAAGCGGTCATGAACAGCCTCAACTAGGTTATCGTAGACCTGCTCTGGAATCTTATTCTTATCAAGGGCACTATGACGAGCTGAATCATAGTTGCGCAGATTCGCATACAGATTATGCTTCTTCACTGAACCACTAAGTGTTGTGGCAAAGGTGTTCTTGTACTTCCCGAACGTGTCGTACATGGCCTTGAAGGCTTGTTTACGTACTTCACGGTCTGGAGATTTAAGATATCGGATATAGCGGCCGTGCGTAAGGTCCACATCATTGCCGTCCTCATCTTGAATTGTTGGGAAATCGATGTCAGCGTTGTTTAAAGCTCCGAAGGTCTGACTTGGAGTAGAAGCTACTTCAGAGAACTGTGCAAGCATCGCTTCCTCTTTCTCACTAAGTGTGTGAGGTTTCGCACGAAGAATTTCGTTCAACGAATGGCGATATTCTTCTAGCCCACTGTTCTCCTTAATAAAGGATTCTACTTTCCCTTCTTCCATCGCTAAGATCTCAGGATCGATATAACTCATGGCACTACTTACTCCAGTAAGCAGGTTCTCTGCACGAGTGTTCAACTCTTGGTAATGAGAGTTCGTTGTATCCTGGTCATTGCGCATGTGAGCGTATGTATAGAGCTTCCCAATCCGGTTCGCAACTTCATCTTGAAGCTTTAATAAATCAAGTAATGTATCTGCAGATTCGTGTAATTGGCCTTGGTACTCTTTAAGATTTGGCAATAACTCTTTAATTGCCGTAAATTCCTGTTCCCATTCTTGATCACTTGAGAAAATGTCTTCAAGTCTCCATGTCTTTTCAACAGGGATTTCTTCGCGTTTTGGCAGTTCCTTCGCCATGACTATTCCTCCTTGTACTCGTCCTACCTATACCATGTTCGGGATAGAGCGAGGATACCCTTTTTTTCAGAAAATTTATTCTTTATTTTCCTCATGTTCATTATACCCCATTGCCCCCGGAACATGCTAAAAAAGTGCGATGCATAACTTGTTGTTTAACGCCTCATCCTGTTCATAGGCATGAGGCACACACTCTGGAAATACGATCGGCTTTCGTTTCACATATCCCCCTTCCACCCGCTCAAAGATCTTGAGACGACACAGGACATCCATGTAATGGATAACACCTGTTTTCTTCTTGTTAGAATGGAAATATGAGTACACCCCTCCAATCTGAATGGGATCCAGTTCATCGAGGACAAGTCGGCTTTGCCACACGTAGTTCGGTTCTCCCCACTCATGTTCCAAAACAGGTATACAGCAAATAGAAGGCAAGAGGCTTGGATGATATCCCTTTAGGTAAAGCCATTGAAACCATTGATTCTCTTTCGAATTGGGATTTTGATTTGGACGCATAGAACGCCATTTCTTTCTTGAAAGGACGATGGAATGAAAGTAGGATTCGACATGAAGGGGGCGGGTAAAGGTTAGGAGCGTGGATAAGGATAAAGAATGAAGTTTGTGAGAAGACACGGTGGTGAGGGCTCTTGTGGATGAAAGAGGATAAGGATGTTGGTGAAGAATAAAACGCTCGGTATCCGAGCAGTACGCATAAAGAGTAATGGAGGGTGACCGAGGCAGTTGATAGAAGAAAGCTTGGTCTAAGCTTGAGAGGGCTTGAGTCATTCGCTTTCGTTTCCCTAGTGAGGTTGCACCGCGAATCCATATAGGAATAATCCCCGCGCGTTTAAAGCCTGTTGTTCGCCTTTGCCACTCTGTTAGCGATAGAGAAGCACATTGGTATTCGAATGCTAGGGTGTGGGTTTTACTTCTTACTAGTACGTCAGGGCGCTGTTGAATGGATGGCACATATTCCTCGAGTGTTGTATCATACCCTTGCTTCTTTAGCCATTGATATAGTTGAATCTTTCCATTCTCGTGATAACCCCCTTCCCCTTCATTGTGTACACATGTACTTCTTCTGTAATGAGCAAAGTGCGGTACCGTACGTGGACCACTACGAATCATCACTCTTTCCTCACAATGAGGACAATAGAAAGCCCCACCACGAAGGTTGTCAATCTCATCACGCGATTGTTTCATCAATAAGACAAGCTTGCCACTTGAATGAACAGCTTGCAGCAAAGCACATCACCTCCACCCTATACTTTCCACAACCATCTCAGTAATCCTTCTTCCTTTCTTCTTCATTACGATTCGAACGAAAAAAATCCACCCTCAACTATAGAAGGTGGATTCTCCTTACAACAACGGGGAGAGCAATCGAGCAGTCGATTCCATTACGCGCATAAGAATGGAACGTTTATTGAAGTCTTGGAGCTTCAACTGATTGGAGTTGTCTATATCTGTTAAGAAGTTCTGTACGAGCGTTTCTGTACTCTTCGTTCGGTATAAGAATGCATTGACCTCAAAGTTCAAGTGAAAACTCCGCATATCCATATTGGATGTCCCAATCGATGCAAGCTCTTGGTCGACGATAATGACCTTGCTGTGAAGAAAGCCTTTCTCATATTCGTAAATGTTCACTCCCGCTTCAAGAAGTTCAGGGAAGTAGGAACGGGAGGCATGAAAGACAATTCGTTTATCAGGACGGTTCGGCACAAGCAGTTTCACATCCACGCCACTTAAGGCCGCTACCTTCAAAGCGCTCAAGATATCCTCATCCGGGATGAAGTAAGGGGAAGCGATATAAATGGATTCCTTAGCAGAGACAATCATGGAGAAGAATACACTCTTAATTACCTCCCATTGGTTGTCTGGCCCACTTGCAATCATTTGAACGCCGCCACGACCTTCATGTTCAATTAAGTTAGGTGAAAGGTAATTCGATGTGAGCAACGTATCCCCTGTCATATAGAACCAATCCTGCAAGAAGATGAGTTGCAGGCTTCGAACGGCTTCTCCTTCTACGTACATATGCGTGTCACGCCAGTCCCCAAAGTACGCATTCCGGCCAATATATTCATCCCCGATATTTAGTCCTCCGACGAAACCTACATTTCCATCGACTACGACAATTTTCCGGTGATTTCGAAAGTTAATCTTGTTGTTTAAGAAAGGTAACCGTACCGGTGAGAAGGGAACAACACGAACTCCAGCCCGTTCCAATTCATCCTTATACGCTTGTGACAGCTTCCAGCTACCAACAGCATCATACAAGAAGCGAACTTCTACACCCTCCTGCGCCTTTCGAATTAGAATGTCTTTAATTTCTTTACCGATTTCATCATGACGTACAATGTAGTATTCCATATGGATGTGATGCTCTGCCTTCTCCAATTCTTCCATTAATCGCTTGAACTTAACGACACCATTCGTCAAGATTTCAGTCTTTGTATTAAAGGAGATTGGAGAATTTCCAATTCGCTGAGCAAGCTGGAACAGCAAGCGCTGGTGGTCCCCCATTTGTTCTGTTTCAATGGTGGTCATGGAACCGGCTCGTTCAATCTTCTGGAACGCCTGTTCATCCATCGCTGCTTTTCTTCTAAACATCTTTCGCTTACGATAATTCACGCCAAACAGCATGTAAAAGAAGAAGCCCACAATAGGAAATACAGCCAACACAAGTAACCACGTCAATGTCTGCGTAGGTTGTCGATTCTCGAAGAAGATAACGAATCCGATAAAGACAGCCGACAACGTAAACATCACAGATAGCGAGGTAAGGAGTCGTCCTTCCCAGAAATCATTCGTCACGTATAATAAGCCAAATAAGATCAATATAAAAACAAGGATTTGTATCCGTTTAAACATGTGACTTCTTCCCTTCTCTCTATCCTTCTCTCTATTACGATATGTTGAAGGAAAAGTTTCAAACCAACCTAACCATATAGGAATTAGAAATGTGTTGCAACTGTCCCCATTCAACCACAAAAAAACGACAACCTTACTTGGGTTGTCGTCATGAAAGCGTAAGCTCTACCTTATGATTGTGGGAAATAGCTGCGAATATTTTGAAGCGCATCCTCATTAAAGATTACTTTGCCATACTCTTCAAGGCGATATACGGTCATCGTGGACTCTGAACCAAACTCAAGAAGTTGACTAAGGATATTCTCCTGCTCTTCATCTGTCTGGTCTTCTTCGCCGAATTCAACGTATAAGAAGTATTTATCTTCAAAGTGATACAGTTGGTCTGCTACCATTTCATTATTGTTGAAGTAGTGGCTTAATTGGATGACATGTTCAAAGTCTTTAAATTCAAGAACAAAGGAAAGGTCGTCCCCATGTGATTGGACAGCATCTTCTTTAGATTCTTCAGACGTTTGGTCTTCCCCATATTGAGATTGAATCATGGACTCAAGCTTCTCTTCCATTGGAATTTCAAGACCTTTGCCATTCTCATCAGGAAGTTCTAAGTTCTGTCCATCGTTCGATAGTTGCGCTTTCGTCACGACAACCTCAAGACCGCGGTCCATTGCTTGAACTTGAATCCAAAGAGGCCCTTCTATATTAAAATCTTCTTTAATATTCACTTCGTCCATCATTTGCCAGAACAATTGCTCACTTCTATCTCTGTTGTACCAAATCTCTTCTTTGTTAAATCCTCGATCTTCAATATCCACATAAGTGATGTAGAACTTAACAGTGTTCTCATTGATACGTTCGATTTCCATTCTACTCTCTCCCTTCTGCTCTTATAAGTTTTGGGTGGAAGGGACAACTTCACCCTCAAGGTTTGCTTTCTAATCACATACCCTGTGACGGTTAGTTTCAACCATTTGATAGGCTGTCATGCTTCATTTGATTTATTTTTATTTTATGATAAGTGAACTCATTTTGAAAATAGAATTGCTCAAAATGGCAAAAAACAAACGAATAACCAGATAGAGCTTTGACATAAGCTATCATTATGAAGCTTAGACTGTGATTAGTTGAGTTTATTCATCATTCTATCTGAACTATGTGTGTTTGTCACTACATATGAAGGAGGTTTAACGTAGTGGATCTCGAAACGCTCCAATCGCTTCTTATTATCATCGGAATAGACATTGTACTTGGAGGCGACAACGCCATTGTTATTGCTCTAGCCAGTCGTAATTTGCCGAAACCACAGCGTAACAAGGCCATCTTGTGGGGAACTGGGCTCGCGATTGGAATCCGCGTCGTCTTAACCGCGGTCGCCTTATACTTGCTCCAAATTCCCTTCCTCCGATTCATTGGTGGCATTTTGCTGATTTATATAGCCATTAAGCTTGTAACTGATAAAGGAGAGGATCCTGATATTGAAGCAGGAGAGTCCCTTTCTGCTGCAATTAAAACGATTGTCTTCGCTGATCTCGTGATGGGATTCGACAATGTCCTAGCTATCGCCGGTGCTTCCAATGATAATATCTGGCTCGTCATCATTGGACTCGCTGTGTCCGTTCCGATTATTATTTGGGGAAGTAAGCTAATCCTTAAACTGCTTGAGAAATATCCGGTACTTGTGTATATAGGGGCTGCCATACTCGCATATACAGCCGCTGAAATGATCTTGAATGAAGGGCGCTTTCAAACATTTTATGAGAACAATGAATACCTCCATTGGGTCATCCCAATCGGAATCATCGGTCTTGTGCTTCTCCTCGGGTACATGTTTAACCGCCGAAGACAAGTCGCCACATAAAGAAAGCTCCACAGGGTATCTCCTGTGGAGCTTTCTTCTATTAGTTAACCAAACGCTGTGCCTCGCGTAGTTGAAAAGAGCGCACTTTACGAGGTAGGAAGCGACGAATTTCATCCTCGTTGTATCCAACTTGAAGGCGTTTCTCGTCAACGATAATTGGTCGACGCAGAAGGCCTGGACTTTGAGAGATCATATCAAATAGGTTCTTTAGCGGGAGATCGTCAAGGTCAACGTCCATTTCTTGGAACACTTTGGAGCGTGTTGAGATAATTTCTTCCGTTCCATCCTCTGTCATGCGGAGCACTTCTTTCACTTCGTCTATGTTCAACGGCTCTGAGAATATGTTTCGCTCTACAAACGGGATGTCGTGCTCTTCTAACCAGGCTTTCGCTTTACGGCAAGACGTGCAACTTGGAGAAGTATAAAGTGTGACCATTTAAAATCTTCACTCCTCAATAATGAAATATATAGCCTTAACTATTTAAATCGCTTCTTACATTGCAATGACTCTAATCTGATAGCTTATTTTTAGTATACTACAACCATTTCCAAAGCGGTAGGTCCATGTTGATGAGTTTTTTGCCAAAATATAACGTTCAATGTACATACATAGGAGTGATACCACTTTTTCATTTGTCTGAAACATAAATGAGCAAAATAGTTTTGTAATTTTACGGAATAATTATTTCGTCGCTTTCAATTCTGCAAGAATATTCTCCATATCACGATTCTCATCTAGCGTGAGAACTTCGTCTGCTGATTGATAAGACTTCCCATAAATTTCTTTGTCTTTGTACGCATGAATATTCTTATACATCATCTTCATCTTCTCATAAATGGATGATTCAGGTTCGTGTTCTGGGGACCAGTAGAGGATTTCCATATGGTTAATTTCATTTGTGGCTAAGGACTTTCTCGCATACCCAATGGACGTTGCATGCTGAAATCCTTCTTTCTGATAGAAACGAAGGCGCTTCTCCGTATCTGTATCTTCATAGTCTACAGGTTCTACCTCAAGGATGATGGGTTTACCTTTAGACTTGAGTTTCTCAATGAGTTGATGACCGATACCTTTCCCTCTTGCATTTGATGAAACCCATACGTAATCGATGAAGAGGAACGTATCGAACTCTCCATACATCATGACGTGGTCTGGACTCTCGTCCTTATAATAGACGTCACTTCTCTCTTTCAGAAGCAATTCCATATGCTTCTTCGATTTCATTTCCTCGATTGGGAAGTACTCATTTAACTTCTCATACCAATTCATTGATCTACTCCTTTATACGTAGTCTACCTAATTATAACGAACTTTCAAACTATTGTTAAATCGTTTTCATACTGATTCTGTCGACATTTTTTCCTTTTACCTAGTAAGTCATGCATGAAACAGGAATATTCTCAGATTTCCTTACAAATGCAAAGAAAAGCACCGCTTTCCGTCAAAGCGATGCCTCTCTCTGTTATGGGGTGTAGTCGACCCCTTCTGTATAGTTGTTGGAAGAATTCCATAAGAGGAATTCATTGATTCCATTTTCATTTAAAGCTCGAATTTGTGCTTCTACTTCATTCTTTCCATACGTAAATGATGGTCCGCTATATAGCCAAGAAGCGGTAAAGTCTTGAATCCACGGCCTTGATACTGGAGGATTCTCAAGTTCCGCTAAACGTTCATTCTCCACTTTCGCATATTCATTAACAAGTTCATATGGTTTCGTATCTGGCTTATCGATACCGAAGTAAGAAGTCCAGTGACTCGGATAAATCATGGATGAGATGACGTCGACGTTTGAAGAGATCTTGGAGAAGTTCTGACCGATACCTGGTGCTTCAGGGATCGTAGCCGAATACCCAAAGATATCTACGGATACATCTACATCGTAATTCGAAAGCTGTTCATTGGCGTACTCCACGAAGTCCGTAACGGCTGTGACACGCTTCTGAACATTATCTCCCTCTACACCCGCATAATCGCCTTCTGAATAGGACAATTCTTCATCACGACGCTCGAATCCTTCAGGGAAACGCACGTAATCAAACTGAATCTCCTGAAAGCCCATTTCAGCTGCTTGTTTCGCAATTTCTACATTATAGTCCCATACTTCTTTCATGAATGGGTTCACAAATGATTCGCCTTTTCCGTTCTTCCACACTTGGCCATTCTTCGTAAAGGACCACTCGGGCTTCTTAGCTGCGAGCTTAGTATCCTTGAATACAACCACGCGTGCAATCGGGTAAATCTGTTCTTCCTCTAGTCGCTCAAGCAGTTTACGTGGGTCATCAATATAGCCCGTTCCGACATCCGCATAAGGAGAATCCTCTTCTGGTTGGAACGTTAAGATGCCTGCATCTTCTTTGATGTCAATAACCATCGAGTTTAAGTCTGTGGACTGAATTAAATCAACCAGCCGCTCAAACCGCGCTCCGCCAGCACTTGGCCCTGTCACGTATACACCACGAACGGCATCAGGATACTCGAAATCAAGCCCTGAATCATAAACAAAACGTGGGACCCTGTCAGGTAGCGTTCTCGCTTCTAGTGTCGTTTGGTTCGTTGTGTGATGCGTTGCCTTGTGAGTCTCACCTGATGTTTCTGCACTAGTATGTAATGGCATAAGCAAACTTGTGAGGAGAACTCCCGCGAGGCCTAACGTCTTTAGCTGTTTTTTCTCCATATACATCAAACTCCTGCTTCCATAGTCTATAACTCTATTATAAAAGAGAAATGTCGCAAAATGGGATTATTTTTCGATTTTTCTTATCAATGGCGAAAAAATGCATCCCAAGTCTCACACAACTATGATATCAGACTACGCTTTATTCTTCCATAATATTCTATTTACCATCATGAAAAAATCTCCCTAGTTCGACAACTAGAGAGATTGGTAGTCTTATTGATTTTGTAGCGCATCCATTTCTTTCGTCGTACAAAGCACCCAATGACCTGGCTTTACTTCACGGAACTCCGGTTCTTCACTTTGGTCATGGTCTTTCGGGTCGTAGGTTACCCGTACACGATTACGCTCATAATTTGGGTCTGGCAAAGGAATGGCAGACAAGAGCGATTTCGTATAAGGGTGCATTGGGTTCTTGTATAACTCATCAGCATCTGCAAGCTCAACTAGACGCCCAAAGTACATCACCCCAATACGATCGCTAATGTATTTCACCATCGACAAATCATGCGCAATGAACAAGTACGTGAGATCTTGTTCCTTCTGAAGCTTCTTCATCAAGTTAACAACCTGCGCCTGAATTGATACATCAAGTGCAGATATTGGCTCATCCGCGATAATGAAATCAGGCTCAACAGCAAGCGCTCGTGCAATTCCGATACGCTGACGCTGACCACCACTAAACTCGTGAGGGTAACGACTGGCATGGTCTTTATTGAGTCCTACTGTCTCAAGCAATTCGTGCACTCGCTTCTGACGCTCTTTCTGCGTCTTTACAAGTCCATGAATATCAAGTCCCTCTGAAATGATGTCTTCTACAGTCATACGAGGATTTAAGGATGCATAAGGGTCTTGGAAGATCATTTGCATCTTACGGTTAAATTCGAGTTGCTTGTCTTTAGAAAGCTTCCCTTGTACGTTCTCCCCGTCAAAGATGACTTCTCCATCTGTCGCGTCGTACAGTCGGATAATTGTACGGCCCGTTGTGGACTTTCCACAACCAGACTCTCCAACTAAGCCAAACGTTTCACCCTTCTTAATATTAAACGTTAGCCCATCGACAGCTTTAATGACATTCTTACGACCACTAGGAAAGTGTTGTTTAAGATTTTTAATTTCGAGTAAGTTTTGTGCTTCGCTCATCGTTGTCCACCTCCATTGGCACTAGCCTCTGCAAAGCCAGCCATACGTTTCTTAACAGCCTCTGGCGGCTCAATTTTCGGTGCGTGTTCGTGGAGCAGCCAAGTGGCAGCATAGTGCGTATCTGACACTTTAAACATTGGCGGCTCCTGCTCCTCATCAATCTTCATCGCATACTCATTACGCGCTGCAAATGCGTCACCCTTAGGAGGATTAAGCAAATCTGGTGGTGAACCAGGAATGGCAAATAGCTCTTCCTCTGCATTATCAAGAGTCGGCATTGAACCGAGTAGTCCCCACGTATACGGGTGCTTCGGATTATAGAAGATATCATCCACCGTGCCAACTTCTACAATCTTCCCTGCATACATCACCGCTACACGATCGGCAACGTTCGCTACTACACCAAGGTCGTGTGTAATGAAGATGATGGATGTTTCTGTTCGTTTCTGGATATCCTTCATAAGTTCGAGGATTTGAGCTTGGATGGTTACATCAAGCGCTGTTGTTGGCTCGTCTGCAATCAATAACTTCGGATTACATGCAAGGGCAATCGCGATGACTACACGCTGACGCATTCCCCCTGAGAATTGGTGGGGATATTGATCAACACGCTCCGTGGGCTTTGGAATCCCAACCATATCAAGTAGCTCAATCGCACGCTTCTTTGCTTCACTTCGGGCCATCTTCTGGTGTTTAATCAAGCCCTCCATGATTTGATTGCCGACTTTCATCGTTGGATTTAATGAAGTCATTGGGTCTTGGAAGATCATCGACATATCACGCCCACGAATCTTGCCAAGTTCCTTCTCGCTTAGCTTCGTTAAATCACGTCCTTCAAGGAGAATCTCCCCCTGCTTGATTCGTCCTGGCGGCTGGGGAATGAGCCCCATTAACGCTTTCGTTGTAACGGATTTCCCCGATCCAGATTCTCCAACAATCGCGAGTGTCTCTCCCCTTCTCAGTTCAAGGTTTACACCACGAACGGCTTTTACTTCTCCGCTAAACGTATCAAATGATACATGTAAATCGTTTACTTCAAGAATGTTTTCCATGTTGTGGCACCTACCTTCTAGTCGCGCATCTTCGGATCTAGAGCGTCACGAAGACCGTCTGCTAAAATATTAAATCCAATCATTATTAAGGAGATGACGATAGCTGGATAGATTAATAGAAACGGATGTGTCTGTAAACTATCGAAACCACCATCAATTAACGTACCAAGTGAAGCATCTGGAGGCTGCAACCCTAGACCGATAAAGCTTAAGAACGCCTCGAAGAAGATTGCACTCGGAATCGTGAACATTGTATTAATTACGATTAACCCTGTTACGTTAGGGATTAAATGTTTACGTAGAATTCTAGAATCCGATGAGCCGAGTGTTTTAGAAGCCAGAACGAATTCTTGAGATTTCAGTTTCAGAATTTGTCCACGAACAATTCGAGCCATCGATGTCCAACCCGTAATGGTAAGGGCAATAATAATCGGGACAATTCCGGAACCAAGTACGAGGATCATCAAGATTACGATAACCAAGTTTGGAATCCCGGTAAGGATTTCGATAATACGTTGCAACGTGTTATCCACGCGCCCACCGTAGTAACCTGAAATCCCGCCGTACGCAACACCAATAACCATGTCAATAAATGCCGCAACGAGTGCGATTAGAAGAGATATTTGCGTCCCTTCCCAAATACGTGTCCATTGGTCGCGTCCTAATTTATCTGAACCGAACCAGAAATAATCTTCTTCAAATCCACCAGCAGCGTATGGATCATACGTCACTTGAATCTTCGCCATTTCTCCATTTCCACCTTCAGAGAGCACTTCAACTTCTTTGTACTCTTCATCACTACCAAAACGGAGTGTTGCGCGTTGTTCCGCTGTCATGACGTTCGCCGCTTCAAATTCTTCCGTTATTAACCCTGTAAATGGCAACCAACCTACATTCTCAAGACCTTGTATACGAGGGGGAAGCTTAGAGCGCTCGACATTCTGGTCAGTCGAACTATAGCTATTCATCAATGGGCCAACGAGAGCCATGAAGACAACGACTAATAGCATAATCAAACCGATAATCGCTCCTGTGTTTTTCTTCAATCGCATCCAGGAGTCTTTCCAGAAAGTCAAACTTGGGCGACCGATTTGTTCGCTTTCCCCGTCACGTCGCTCGACTGGGACAAACAAATCTTTGTTTGGTTGAACATTCGTGTTGAGATCTTTGTTATCCATCGCTTACTTTCCTCCCCCTGATAGACGAATTCTTGGGTCGATTAAACCGTATAAGACGTCAATTAATAGAATGACAAGCACAAATACGAATGAAATCAACAAGGTTGTTCCCATAATAACTGGGTAATCGTTCGTCATAACTGCTGTTACGAACGTGTCCCCAATTCCCGGAACAGCAAAGATGTTCTCAATAACTAAGTTACCAGTGAACAAGCTAATTACGAGTGGTCCAATAATCGTAACGAGTGGAATCAATGCATTTCGAATACCGTGCTTCCAAACCACTCCAAATTTATTGACACCTTTAGCTCGAGCAGTTGTAATGTAGTCTGCACCCATCACCTCAAGCATTTCCGTTCTCATGAAACGTGCTGCAATTGCAATCGGGAACATAGATACAGCAAGCGTAGGAAGAATGGTATAGGAGAACCCTTCCCAGAACGCCACTGGCAGCCATCCCAATTTCATCGCAATGTAATATTGCAGAATCCCCGCAAATACGAAGGATGGGATTGATTTACCCACAACTGCAACAAATGTGGAACCATAATCAATCGGGCTGTTGTGATACAACGCCGAAAGCAGTCCGAGTAGAAGACCTACTAATAAACCAAAGAATAGTCCTTGTGCGCCAAGCTGTGCGGACGGACCAAGTTTGTCTACAATAATACTTGTTACTTCACGGTTATCTTGAATAAAGGAAACACCTAGGTCCCCTTGGACTAGATTGCCCATGTAATTTAAGTATTGAATTGGTACAGGATCATTTAAGCCATATTTCTCAAGTACAATTTCTCGCTGTGCATCCGATAGCTTGTCTTCCATTGTTAGTGGAGAACCTGGAAGTGTTAAGGTAAGGAAGAACGAGATCGATGCGATGATGAATAGTGTTATGAGCATGTACACGAGTCGTTGTGCAATAAAGCGAATCATAGGCCCACCTCCAAAAAACATGTTTTATATTTGTCGAACCACGTCAAATTATCTGTATTGTCTGAAAATATCCCTTACAGGGAAAAAGAGAGAATACCCCCATCATCGATAGGCATATCCTCTCCCTAAAACTTGAATCCCATTTGCAACTGTGTACGCTACTCTTTCTTACTCACCAGACTCAGCGATGTAAGTCCACTTGAACTGGTAGTTTGGACCAGTTGGTGACTTCACTAAGTTTTGAACATTCTCATCAAGTAGGAAAGCTTCTCCTTCTTGGTAAAGTGGAGCTAGAGCTGCATCTTCAAATAAGATTTTCTCTGCTTCATAGAAGTTCTCATAACGTTTTTCTGGTTCTGTCGCGTTCTCTGTTGCTGATTGTTCGATCAATTGATCGTACTGTTCGTTTGAGTAGCCCATGTTGTTGTTTTCGCCATCCGTCACCCACATGTTCAAGAATGTGTTCGGATCAACGTAGTCAGGACCCCAACCGGAAAGAAGCACATCATATTCCATAGCGTTGTCACGACGGATACGTTCTTTAAATGGAACTAGAGCAACTTCTACCTCAAGGCCTTCTAAATCACGAGAAAGTGCACCTTGAAGATACTCTGTCATATCCTTACCAGTACTGCCATCACCAGCTAGTAGTTCAAGTGTCACAGAATCCTTGCCTAGCTCTTCAAGACCTTTGTTGAAAGCTTGTTGTGCAGCTTCAAGATCTTGTTCAAGAAAGGCACCATTCACTTCACGGAAGTCCTTACCAGAGGCAGGATCTGTAGCGAATTCTTTCGGTACATTTCCTTCCATTGGAATAGAACCGTTCTTCAGTAAGTCTTCTGTAATAGCTTTATTGTTGACAGCTAGCGCAATACCTTTACGGATGTTCTCATTTGCTAGTGCTTCATTCGTTTGGTTAAACTTCAGATAGAACAATGTTGGATTTAAAGCCATTTGCAAGTTTGGGTTAGAGACATACTTATCAACGTTATCCCCTACTAGAGAAACACGGTCAATTTGACCTGACTCATATAGGTTAACCGCTGTTGTATTTTCTTTTACGATTTTTACGTTAATTGTTTCTAGAGAAACTGCGTCAGCATCCCAATAGTCATCGTTCTTAACCATTGTCCAGCCTTCGCCTTGGTTCCATTCGCTTAATGTGAATGGTCCGTTATACACACCGTTTCCTGCTTCAAGCAAGTAATCTGTACCATATTCTTCAACTACTTTTTGGTTAGCAGGGAAGAATGTATTGAAAGTAACAAGTGATTCAAAGTAAGGAACTGGCTTTTCTAGTTCTACTTTGAACGTGTACTCATCTACCGCTTCAACACCAAGTTCGCTTGGTTCTACTTCACCGTTATTCACGGCACTTGCGTTCTTCACAACGCCGTTCATCATATATGGACCGTACTCAGAACCTACACTCGGGTCTACCGCACGTTGCCAGCCGTATACGAAGTCTTGAGCTGTTACGCTGTCACCGTTTGACCAAGTTGCGTCTTCACGCAAGTTGAATGTCCAAACCGTTCCATCTTCGTTTACTTCATGGTCTTTCGCAATTCCTGGTTCGATTGTAGGCTTGCCATCTTGGTCTGTTCCAAGACGATAAAGACCTTCCATAACGTTACCAGATGTTAAGAATCCAAATTCACCTTCAGCAAGATGCGGGTCTAAGGACTGCATATCTGCTGTTGCATATGTTGTATACACTTGTTTATCTTCTGCAGCTGGCGTACCAACTGGGCTAGGACCTACACCTTTATCTACTTGATCTCCAGATGCTTCTTCTGTTTCTTCAGAGTCAGAATCACCTGAATCAGACGAGCCATCCCCGCCAGAACATGCTGCTAGAAACATGCTAAGCACTAAGCCTAGTGCTAAAAGCAACGACCATTTTGTCGATTTTTGCATTGTTTATTGACCTCCCACGACATTTTTCTGAATTTTTCATCAGATTTTTATGTTTACAAATTGAATTATACAAGTTTTCAAATAATTGTGCATTAACTTTTTTTTAGAAATCTTAAAAAAAGCCTAAATCATTACGTTCGAATGACAAAATATAGTCATTTATACCTAGTTTATTTTACAAGTTTATCACTTGATTCGACTAATCTTGCATTGCTTTTAAGTTTTTATGCATTAAAATGTCGAATAAAGTGATATGTACCTCATAAGTTTGCATCTTCTATTCATTTTTTCGACAAATCGGAACATTATCTCTTCATAGTTCATCTTTCACCGCTTTGTCTTGACACGCGAATAATTTGTTCTACACTAAATTAAACAAATGAAAACCGGAGGCTACCTTATGAAACATTGGTTTACAAATAAATGGTTCTACCTACTCTTAAATTTGTGCGTTGCTACCCTACTTTTCTTTATCTTATCTGAGTCACGCTCCCTGGTAACGTATATTAATATGACCTTCTACTTTAGCTACGTCTACTTTTTCATCGGATTGGTCATGCTAGTTGTAAAGGGAAAATTTATCGATGGGGTGACGTATAGCTTTCGTCGCTTTAGCAATCGAATGAATATAAGTCGTCACAAGGATTACATGGATGATTGGGAGACAAAGAAGCTTCCATCCGAACTCATTAACGCACACACGTATCGGACTGTGTGGTTTCAAGCATTTGGGATGATTGGTTTTATGCTCATTCTCCTTTTCTTCTATTACATGTAACATTCAAGATTGATTTCAGAGTCATTCTTCCTTATAATATGCTTATCTTATTTCATATGAGGCAGTGAAGAAGTAAAGTACAACGCCCCTCTACGACACAGAGAGACTGTGGTGGTGAAAACAGTCCGTATGGGAAGGTTGGAAGTGGGCTTCGGAGCCTTCTACCCCGAACAAAGTAAGGGTGGACGCGTACTCAGGCGTTAGTGAGAAGTGATTTCGACAATTCGAAATAACAAGGGTGGTACCACGGTTCATTCGTCCCTTCTGCGAGGCAGAAGTGCGGGTGGACCGTTTTTATTTTTGCCTATCGAACACGCTTTCTTCTCCTACTCACAGATTTAGGAGGCAAACGTAAGACAAACTATACAATGAGGTGAAACGATGAAAACTATCTTCTCAGGAATACAACCAAGTGGCACACTGACAATCGGAAATTATATTGGCGCATTAAAACATTTCCAACAGCTCCAAGAGGATCATAATTGTTATTTCTGTGTCGTGGACGAACACGCAATTACCGTTCCCCAAGACCGTCTAGAGTTACGTAGAAATATCCGTTCTTTAGCATCACTCTACTTAGCATGTGGAATCGACCCAGAGAAGTCGACCCTGTTCATCCAATCTGAGGTCTCCGCACACACTCAGCTAGGCTGGATGCTACAAACGGTTTCCTATGTTGGGGAACTCGAACGCATGACACAGTTTAAAGACAAATCCGTCAATAAAGGAAAAGAAGGCGTATCTGCTGGCCTCCTCACGTACCCTCCATTAATGGCGTCAGATATTCTTCTATATGGAACAGATTTCGTACCCGTTGGGGAAGACCAAAAGCAACATCTTGAGCTCACTCGTAACTTAGCTCAACGATTCAACAACCGCTTCAACGACATTTTCACTGTGCCTGAAGTGAGCATTCCTAAAGTTGGGGCACGTATCATGTCTCTCCAAGAACCGACTAAGAAAATGAGTAAGTCTGATGAGAATCAAAAAGCCTTTATCTCGATGCTTGATGATGAGAAGACCATTATGAAGAAATTCAAGAGCGCCGTTACGGATTCAGAAGGCGTTGTGAAATACGACAAGGAAAACAAACCTGGCGTATCGAACTTGTTGACCATCATGTCCGTATTTACAGATGAGAGCATTGAAACTCTTGAAGAACGATATCAAGATGCTGGATATGGCACGTTTAAAACAGACGTCGCTCAATCTGTCATCGCAGTTCTTAAACCAATTCAAGAGCGCTATTATGAGCTACTTGAATCAGAAGAACTTGACGAAATTCTTGATCAAGGTGCTGAGAAAGCTAACTTCCACGCGAACAAGATGCTTAAGAAAGCAAAGAAAGCGATGGGCATCGGCCGCGCTCATCAGAAGCGATAATACGAAAAAGGAGCAACCTATAGGTAGGTTGCTCCTTTTTCGTGTTGCATTAGACACCTTTATTTACTTCTTGGCTTTGCTCTAATTCCCATAGCTTCTCAAAGAAGGGTTGTCCTTTTACGAGGTTCTGACATAAGTCGTTATGAGCTTTAGACCAACCTTGGGCAACGCCTTCATACAACTCTCTCCAAGCCTCATCAAATGTGTAGTCCTGAATAGAAGCGTAACGAGTTGGGTTCCATTCAGTTAACCAATAACGAACTTCAGGTAAATTCTGTGTCGTCTGAAGTTGGTCAATGGCCATCATGAGAAGTTGCTTCAGCTGCCGCTCTTTACGCGTCAAACCAATCATCATCGTTGGGTCTGGCGATAGGATATGATACTCTTTGTCCTCAGCCCCGTTCGCAAAACGATACGACTCAGGTTTACTATCTTCTATCATTTCATACACAAGTCTTTCCTGCCTAGGAATCAGACGACTCTTCCGAACAGGTAACGTGTACCCCATTGTATCTACAGCCAACACTGAAGATCCATTCGTGACGATGAAGGCATAATCAAGTGAAATACGTTCTTGATTCTTTCTTAAATACGCTCTTTTGCAGACAGCATCTAATAGTGACTGCGGGAGGTCTTGTAGGTCGTTTTCTATGTAGTGGTAGAGCGACGCATTCACATATAGGAGTGGGACTTGATCGAGTAGCTCAATGCCGTCTTCTTTTCTCCATTCGTGGAATGGACATACGTTGTAGCCATTCTCTTCTCCTTCAAACCAATTCACCCATACATCGTGCAAATATAGCATGTGTTCTCCCTCGCTTTTCCTACAAAATATCCTTGTAGCCATCAGTATGACCAAGTCAACAAAAATTATTCTAAATTAGTCAATATTTACAAGGAATCAGAAGGTATCTTCAACATCGCCAAACTCATGAAGACTAAGCCAATTGGGAACAAGTAACATTCTGGTCTAGTTTTAATAAAAAGGAGATAATCCATCCAACCTAAGCCTGCGGGAAGAAAATTCAAGTAGGCTATGAGCGTTACGCCTCCAGATACTGATAATCCAAAGCCTATTAGGAATAATAGAATATAACCCATTTCCTTCCTCCTAAAAAGAAGAGCTCGTCCTTTTTTCACTAGTATATGAACGGGGGTACCCCCGTATTCCCGCAGTTGTCAACGAATGGTGTGTTGAAAATCGTTCTTTACTTCATACAAGGTCTCAAGTAAATTAGATTATGGGATTTTAGAGAGGAGGAACATGATGGGAGATAGTCGCATCTTAGTGCGCCGCAAAAAGCGCAAACGAAAGCGTAAACTTCTCATCTCCATCATCGCTTTACTAATTGTAGGAATAATAAGCTATAGTGGATATGAATATACAGCCGGATTGTTAGCTGCTCAAGAAGAGGCAGGAGAGCAGACATCCACCTCTCAAGAGGACACCAATTATGCAGAAGACTTCCAAGGAGCTAAGACTCCGGAAGGAAAGACAAACGTGCTGCTCCTCGGTGTCGACCAACGAGGAGAGGAAGTCACTCGTTCTGATACGATTATGATCGGTCAGTATGACGCTGACACAGATAGCACGAAGTTGGTATCCATCATGCGGGACACTTACGTTAAAATTCCTGGATATGGATACAACAAGATTAACTCAGCCTTCGCATACGGTGGCCCTGAGTTGATGCGTCAGACGATTAAAGAAAACTTCGGAATTGATATTGAATACTATGCCATTGTTGACTTTAACGGATTTACTCAAATTGTAGATACCATTGCACCAAAAGGCATAAAAATTGATGTTGAAAAAGATATGTATTATAAAGACGGCGCCGGAACAATCAACCTAAAAGAAGGCACCCAGCTGTTGAACGGGGAGGAGCTACTAGGCTATGCCCGCTTCCGTAAAGACGCAGAAAGCGACTTCGGCCGCGTTCGACGCCAACAGCAAGTAATTGGAGCGATGAAAGACAAATTTATTTCTGTAACTGGAATTACGAAACTACCTCGAGTAATGGGAACCGTGCAGCCTTATGTGGAGACCAACATGGGCATGACTTCCTTACTTGGATACGGTAAAGAATTTATTCTGAATACACCTAGCGAAATTGAAACACTTCGAATTCCTGAGGATTCAAATGTATGGAATGACCGCGTTAGTGGTGTTGGTGCCGTATTGCGTCACGATGAAGCCACAACCGAACAAGCCATTCAAGATTTCCTTAAATAACGAAAGAGGGAGCGACCATGATTTGGTCGCTCCCTCTTTACTTTATCATCTATTCGTTACTCACTTAGTACGTAACAACTATCCATTATAACGCTTGAAAATTAGGGACACATTATGGCCGCCAAATCCAAGGGAGTTGCTTAGAACAGCGTCAACTGTCATCTTACGCGCTTCATTTGGCACGTAGTCTAAGTCACAATCTGGGTCTGGTGTTTCAAGGTTAATGGTTGGAGGTACAATGGAGTCGTTGATGGCTTTAATACTCGCCACCGCTTCCACTGCTCCAGCAGCACCTAACAAGTGACCTGTCATTGATTTCGTAGAGCTAATTGGCAGCTTCTCTGCATACTCTCCGAATGCTGATTTAATAGCTTCTGTTTCATACTTATCGTTTAATGCAGTACCTGTTCCGTGTGCATTCAAGTAGCTAATGTCTTCTGGTGAAAGGTTCGCGTCCTCTAGTGCTTGTGTCATCGCACGGGAAGCTCCTTCTCCACTTGGAGCGGGTGCTGTGATGTGGTGTGCATCTCCTGTTGCACCATACCCAACAATCTCAGCATAAATACGCGCACCACGCGCTTCTGCTGATTCAAGTGACTCAAGGACAAAGATACCTGCACCTTCACCCATGACAAATCCGCCCCGATCGGCATCGAATGGACGGGAAGCTTTCGCAGGGTCTTGTTCTTTAGAAAGAGCACCCGCTGATACGAATCCTGCGAAGGACATATTCGTAATTGGCGCTTCTGTACCACCTGTAATCATAGCATCTGCGTCTCCGCGTTGAATGGCTTTAAATGCATCACCGATTGAGTTGGCACCAGAAGAACAAGCCGTTACTGTACAAGAGTTAATCCCTTTCGCTCCAAGAGCAATTGATACTTGTCCTGCAGCCATATCAGGAATCATCATTGGCACGAAGAAAGGACTCACACGACGTGCTCCTTTATCGATGAATTTCTGATACTGTTCTTCAAATGTTGACATGCCACCAATTCCGGATCCAATCCACACGCCTGTGCGGTAAGCATTCTCTTCATTAATCTCAAGACCAGCGTCTTTAACTGCTTGATAAGAAGCTACAAGCGCATATTGAGTGAATGGATCCATCTTACGTGCATCTTTCTTATCAATATACTGTGTAACGTCAAGGTCTTGAATCTCTCCTGCTACCGTCGCTGGGAAATCATCTGGATTCACTTTAGTCACACGCTTAATTCCGTTCTTACCTTCAATCATGCTCGTCCACATTGTTTCTACATCGTTACCGATTGGAGACACAGCTCCCATACCTGTAATGACGACACGTTTAGAACTCATACGAATCTCCTCCTTCAGTTACTTGCCCCAGCGTAGTGCAACAGCGCCCCAAGTAAGGCCTCCGCCGAACCCGACGAGGACAACTACGTCGTTATCTTTAATGCTACCATTTTCTACTGCTTCTGAAATTGCGATTGGAATAGATGCGGAAGATGTATTGCCATAACGCTTAACGGATGTGGCCATCTTCTCCTCAGGAATCTCTAAACGCTGACGCGCCGCTTCCATAATGCGAATGTTCGCTTGGTGTGGCACGAGATAGTCAACATCTTCTTTCGTCAATCCTGCTTTCTCAATAACACTAATCGAAGACTCCGGCATTTGACGAACAGCAAATTTGAAGACTTCACGTCCATTCATCTTAATGAAATCATCTTCTTCGCTTTGATACAAGTGCCCTGCCCCAGTTCCGTCTGAACCAAGTTCGAAGGAAAGAACTCCTTTATCCTCACTTACAGGTCCCATAACAGCTGCGCCAGCTCCATCTCCGAATAAAACACATGTACTACGGTCTGTCCAGTCTGTTATCTTGGACAGCTTCTCCGCTCCAACAATTAGGATGTTCTGATAAGCGCCTGTATTGATGAATTGTGCCGCAGAAATCATTCCGTACATGAATCCAGCACACGCGGCTGCCAAGTCCATCCCAGCAGCATTCTTTGCGCCAAGACGTGCTTGAAGCTTATTTGCTACAGATGGAAACGGTGTATCCGGTGTAACCGTGGCAACTAGAATCAGGTCGAGATCTTCTGCTGCAACACCAGACTGTTCAAGAGCTTGAACTGAAGCTTCATACGCAAGGTCCGAAGTGTCCATAGAATCATCCGCTAGACGACGTTCCTCAATCCCCGTTCGCGTGCGAATCCACTCGTCATTTGTCTCAACGAGTTGTTCCATATCGTGATTCGTAAACACACGGTCAGGTACGTAATGCCCTACACCAAGGATACCTGCATTAATACTCATATATACATCCCCTAACTTAAGGTTAGTTTAATAGCAATTCTTATGACTTGGTACTAATTCTATAAGAATTCATAGTGACATGCAACTGAAACCATTCGTCATGAATAGACATCCGCCCTCTCACCTCGCGTTCCCTTACATAAGATAAATAGAAAGAGGAGGTGAAGTCTGGTGGCAAAAGAAGAACGACCAACTCGAGACTTTGATTCTTTTATGTTCGGAGGAAGAGGCCCTTCCAAACAGGCAGAAACAGAAGAAACTTCCGAACAACAAGAAAAGGATGCGTCTTCATTTGATTTATTTGAAACAACACAGACCGTCATGGATACCTACAAACAGCTTTCCCCCTATGTGAAGGATGTAATAGGCTTCTTCAAGAAAAAGTAAACAATCCCCTTGCCGTCGATGCAAGGGGATTGCGTTTATTCTTATTCATTAGGCAGCGCACCAGTGTCGCGATACCTTTCAATTGAGTTGGTAATTTCTTTCGTAAATGCCTTCGGAACTACTGGACTAAAGGTGCCTAATGAAATCACTTCATCTTCAAAGTCAAACGTCAAGATGCCAGTTGGCAATTCACCTTCATCATACCGCTTAGCAGCGAGTAAATAGAGACGGTCAACATGCTGTATGGTACTTGTAAGAACGGTAGACTTGCCTAGATTCGCTTGGTCCGATACATAGCCAATCGCATATTGTCCCTCATGTTTAATCCGTTCTATGACAGGGACGTTAAACCCATCTCCAGCAGGATAGAACACGTCAGTTCCGTCTTTAGTCATTCGATCATGGAGCATGAGAGCCCGCTCCTGATCTTCCCAACTGTGTACGTATTGAATGTTTACTTCCGCCTCAGGATTCTGATGCTTGACCCCTTCATAGAAGCCTTCTACTTCAGGTTGCCATTCATAAGCTGCAATGACGCCAATTTGATTGGACTCTGTCATTTCGCCAGCCACCATCCCACCGAAGAAACCCATAGCATGACCTTCGAAGGTTAAACTAGTCATCTGCTCACCTTGTTGGTTCCCATTAAAGTATACGAACCGAACATCCGGATACGCCTCCTGCAACTGTTCGAAATAAGGTCCAAACGTTGCACTATGTCCGAATATGAGATTCACACCTTTGTCAGCAAACTCCTGAACCGCTTTCCTAACTTCCTCATCGGTTCGAACCCGTTCTTTGAAATACACATCAACCCCGAGCTCTTCCTTTATATCTAACAGGCCTTTATACCCTTTTTGTCCCCACACCTGATCATGAATCGTATTCTCAACGAGCATTCCAACTTTGTGCACCTGACCTTGTCCATATACGCTGGAACAGCCACTTAAGACGAAGGCAAGGAGGATTGTGAACACGACGAGTCGATTCACCATACTAAGCACCCCACTCTTCACAGAAAACCAATCTGTTTACTCTATGTGTACATGTGCTTCTATTTTACCTTTCCCCCATCACTTCGTAAACCTTTCAGAATAGGCTTCACCTAAAATTCATAATATGTGGGGTAACGCTGCTGATGCGCCTTCCACTTTCGAATTCCATCAGACGGCTCAATTCGCCTCGTCTCTTCATGAAAGGTAGGTATACTCCCCTTCTCAAAAAACTCCATTAGGCGATCAGCGACCTCTTCAAGGTCCCAACTATGTTGGTCAGGTTCTACTCCATAGACCCAAGCACCATATAAAGAAGGCAGGGTTACAATTGTCCACCCTTCCCTTTCCTTGTCTTCATTGGTTAGGAGCACATATTGATTGGCTTCAATTTGTTCTATTATGTCCAAGTTGGGGGTTTGTTCATCCAAATCATTGACCACAACAATATCCACATCCTCTGATACATGCTGTATGGACACTTCTTGAAAGTGAGCATTTCTTCCAAAGAAATAGGAGAGAAACTCTTTTTGAGCATTCAATGCTAACGGAACACCCACTATTTCCTCTCCTTCTTCAAGCCATCGATGAATAAGCTCATATCCGAGCGCATGGTAACAACCGATTACAAGCCTCGACATTACGAATCCCCTCCCTCTTTCATCGTATGAAGAGGCAAGGGGTCACATAACTCACTTCGCTGATTGAAGGTCTGTTTCATGGGATTTCAGAAAGCTACGTGCCTTCGATATAACGCGTGGAAATAACGGGGGCACGGACACGTGGAGGTGAACATCCTGCCCCACCTGGCGTTGGCTCTCTTCAAACGGACGACTTTGTTTCTGGACATCATAGTCAGAATGATGAATATCGTGAAAGATAAACACTGGTGCTTGAACTTCAATAGGCTTAAAAGGGACTATGACTCTTTCTTGCACCTCTTTCTCATTCACTTCATATGCGCGCGCTACCTGCTTTCGGAGGCGCTTGAAATAAAGCTGGTTCACTCGTTCAGAACCATAATATTCCTTCAAGTTTGTGCATGGACTAAAGAAGACGTTTGAACGAACAATCTCTGGATGCTTCTGTTGCCATCTTAGTACGTTTAACGCCCCCATCCCCTCGGCCACAACGTGAATATACGGATTCACAATCTCTTGGCGGCGAACGGCTTGGTACATTTGATTTAACAAGTACACCCCACGCTCACTTCCATAAGACTCTTCATAGAGCCTTGTCGTGAACAATGTATACCCTTCATCCAATAACGTATATAATAATTGACTCCTCGTAGGATGATCCATCCAGAAGGAGCGGTCACTTTCGACGTAATGATGGCTATCTCCTATATAGAGAACCGCAAACCCATTCGGTTTCTCTGGCACGTGAATGAGGCACGGTTCCCCGTCCAATGTAAATGTTCGTGTCATCATTTGTTCTGAGTTATGCATCGTTCTCCGTCCTTTTTTCACACTCGTTTTTTAAGTCATAACGCTACCTTCTATACCTTATGTAAGACTCCTAAATGTGTATGGTTGTTTATCCTACCCCCTCGACAATCTTTCAAGAGAATACGGATGAATTTGTATTTATTTTTAGAAGGGCGTTTGATACACTATAAAGAGATGTTAAATAAATGAGGTGAAACGATGCGCTTATTTTGGTCCGCATTTTGGAGTCTCCTTCTAAGCGGCATGGCTGTTTATGTTGTAGCTAGCATGAACGGTGGGTCGTTCAGTCTGACTCAAACGATTGTATTAGCAGTTGTAGTCGTCCTATCTGTTACCGTTCTATCCGAAGGCGTATTGACTGATGACGAAAAAACATCCTCTTCTCGTTAAGTAAGAGGATGTTTTCGTCATTCGTATAAAGAACGGACAAGCATTCGCCATCAGTGGTGAATGCTTTCTTTATGGCTTTCTTTTGTACGTCCAGACACGATTGTGGTTCGTGTTCTCTGGGAAGCGTTGGCCCGCTCTTAGGCGAACTTGCTTCGGATTTGTTACCATGCTACCTGTTTCACCAATCTCTACATAAACTCCGTTGTTTGGAGCGCTGTCGTTTTTCGTAAATTGATGTCTTTGTCCCATAGCTAAAACTCCTTTATCTATGCGATGATACTAGTGTTTATCAAAGGGCTATGGGTTATGCATGCTTCAGTACCACGGTAAGGCTTCAGAATTCACTAATGCAGATAGCGGGATAATGTACCTCGTAAATCGTTTCGGTACTGAAGTCTGCCTGTCTGACTGAAATGAATCTTGCATGTAGGGTTGGAATCCATAACCCTGTAAGGATGCACTGTCTTCTGAAAGAGGTACAGCTAAATAGGCATAGTATTGGTCTAACCCCGTTACCACGCCATCAATTCGTTGCCCATCAATTGTTTCAACAAGCACATATTGATTCATATGTTGCTGCAGCAACGAATACATATGCTGGTAACCTGTATTCTTTTTTTGTTTTCCAAATATCATGTGATCGACCCTCCCACTACATAGGATACTCGCCCGGACGATTACATGTTCATACAATCTGTAGTGGTTAGGACAAGCTTAGAGGAGGAACATGCACGTGGAGAAATTGATTGAAATCGTACAATATTTGTTCTTAGGATTATTCCAAGGGTTCACTGAACCCATCCCCATTTCATCAAGTGGGCACTTAGTCATCGTCCAAGAATTATTTGATTTGAATATGACTGGGCTTACGTTTGAGATTTTCGTTAATTTCGGATCCCTAATTGCCGTACTCGTCATTTATCGGAAGGACTTACTTCGACTTGTTCAGAATGGATGGAATTATTTATTTAAGAAAGCACGCGATGATGAAAGTACAGATGATTTTCGTTTCATTCTATACCTACTCATTGCCACCATTCCAGCCGGTGTCATTGGCGTCCTTTATGGAGATGCTATCGCAGAAACAGTAGATGGATACGCAAAGTCCGTCGGGATTACGTTGTTTATCACAGGACTTGCACTTTGGATTATACGTAATTTACGTGGGTCTAAGGGAGACGGTCAGCTGACGTTTAAAGATGCTGTGATTGTCGGGCTCGCTCAAGCGGTAGCCTTATTCCCTGGAATCAGTCGCTCCGGCGCTACCATTGTAGCAGCGATGCTTCTTGGAATGAAGCAGGAAACGGCACTACGCTTTTCTTTCCTTTTATTCATCCCTGTTAGCGTAGGAACGTTGCTGATGGATGCAGACAAGCTTATGGAGCACGTAACATCCATTCCGTATCTTGTTGCGTTCCTAGCTTCAATCATCGCTTCTTACTACGCGCTACGTTGGTTCATGAATATTATGGCCCGTGGAAATTTGAAGTATTTCGCCTTTTACTGCTTTATAGTAGGAGCGCTTGTGTTTATTTTCATATAGTATTTTATTCCTGCCCCTTTGAATCGAAAGGGGCATTTTTTATTTTAGAGTACGGGAGTTTGTTTCATGAATTGCGGAAACGGGGATATGATAAGCAGACATAGGATAAAGGAGGAAGCGAGTATGTTGTGGACGATTATTATTATCCTACTCGTGCTTTGGCTTGTAGGGCTTATCGGCCAAATCGGTGGCGGTCTTATTAATTTGTTACTTATTGTCGTGCTTGTCTTGCTAGTCATCCGCCTGCTGCCAGGTCGAAAGAAATGACCGTTTTAGGAGCGTACGTCTATAGGGGCGTACGTTTTTCTATGTTTGTAGGTAAGAATGTTTCTGTTTGCTTTAGCGTTACTTAAGGGGGGCTTGGAAACCGCTCCCTTTCCGCGGGCGAGCTGACAAGCCTCCTCGGGCAAAAAATTTAGCCCTGCGGGGTCTCGTCGACCTCTTTCTCCCGCAGGAGTCTTGCAGTTCCCCAGCCCCCCTTCACCATAATAGAGTGAAACAGAAACATACTTGGAGCTAAAGTATCAACCCACACACAACAACCCATTTAAATAGAATATCTCAACTTCCTAAACAGCCCCTAAAGGACAGTATCCGCCCTCCTTCGTCTCATTAGTGATGAGCATTTAACAAAAGACTTCTACCGGTATGTGAAAGTGGTTTTTAACTATATTTCAACCTAACTAACAACCATACATGGCAAGGAGGCCGGGGAACCAGGAGACTCCCGTGGGAGGATGAGCCTAGGTGAGATCCCGCAGGGCGCTTTTCCCGAGGAAGCCCACCCGTTCCCCACAGGAAAGCGGATGGTTCCCCGCCCCTCCTTTATCTCATTAAGTGAAGAGCGTAAAATAATAAGGCTTCCATATATATGAAGGTAGCGGTTTTTTTCTAACCTAACCAACAATCCTTATATGGCAAGGAGGGCCGGAAACAAGGAGACTCCCGTGGGAGGATGAGCCTAGGTGAGATCCCGCAGGGTGCTTTTCCCGAGGAAGCTCACCCGCTCCCCACAGGAAAGCGGATGGTTCCCTGCACCTCCTTTATCTCACTATCGCCAAACTAAAAAAACGCTCAAAAGCTTCTTTGCTTTTGAGCGTTTTATATGAGGTAAATCATCCGCCGCTAACGGGTGGGATGAAGGCTACCGTGTCACCGTCATTTAAGATAGTATCCATGTCGACGTATTCTTCGTTGATGGACGTCATGGCCTGGTCCAGATCTTGCAAGTTATAGTTCTCTTTCAATACGGATTTTACGTGGGCTACGGATTGGCCTGCAGCTTCGATTTCAACTGTCTCTCTTCCTGCCGCTTCTTGGAATTGTGCAAATAATAGTACGTTAACCATGAAGATCCTCCTTAGTTTTGGAACCTAGAGCGTAGGCTTTGGTTCCTTGTTGATTTCCTATCCACTCTTCTCCAGTATCCCAGTGTTCTTTCTTCCAAATAGGAACCATCTGTTTAATCCGCTCAATCGCATAGCGACTCGCTTCATAAGCGTCGGCACGGTGCGGGGTAGAAACGGCAAGTACAACTGCAACATCTGAAATTTCAAGACGGCCCACTCGATGGGTGATGGCCACTTTCGCATCTGGCCATTTCTCTTCGATTTCAGTTCCGATACGAGCCATCATTTTCTCAGCCATAGAAGCGTAAGCCTCATAAGTTAAGTACAGCGTTCGCTTGCCATCTGTTAGTTCCCTCACTGTGCCAATGAACGTATTAATGGCTCCAGCTTCTGGTCTTATGACTTTATGTACCACGTCTTCAATAGAAATAAACTTCTCTGTGATTTGAAAGTTGCTCACTCCACCCATTCCCCTCTCACCCAATCTGTTATGTATCCTATGTATTCCTGTTCTTCCGCGAATGTAAACGACGGGATGCCTTTTGTTCTGAATGGCTCATCCGAGATGACAAGCTGAACATTGTTCGTTTCTGTTAGTAGAACTTCTATGTCATTGCCAATTGCAATCTTCTTATAAGGAGCCTGTTTATACCCTTCCATGAAGAGAAGTTGGATTCCATTTACTCGATAGAAATCAAATACAGTCTCGGGGCTTACATCACCATGCAAGTTAAACACCCCTTCCCCTTCGACACCACTCAATATGGAACCAGATTCTCTATGCCGAGCACTATCTGTTCCTTCAGTGGATAGATCAGGTGCACCGCCATGACCATGGTGCTTAAGGGAACCAACTGCATAACCCATCCCACTAAAATGTGAAATTAACCGGTTCATTAACGTCGTTTTTCCACTGTTCTTATAGCCAACAATCTGAATGACCTTCACCCAAACACACCCCCTATTTATTAAAAAAAATCCCCTTGTTATAAAACAAGGGGATTTCAAGTATCCGAATTAATCCGGAATGCCTAGTGCAATTTTCGCGTAGCGAGACATGCGCTGTTTGGACCAAGGTGGATTCCATACGATGTTCACATCTACGTCGTTAACTTCAGGCAAGTCTTGTAGAGCACGCTTTACATCTTGCTCGATTGTAGCAGCAAGTGGGCAGCCCATTGCTGTTAGCGTCATTGTAACCGTCGCAATACCTTCATCATCTAAGTCAACACCATATACTAAACCGAGGTTGACGATATCAATACCAAGCTCGGGGTCAATTACGTTCTCAAGTGCGCCCATTAGGTTTTCTTGTAACGCTTCTTCCATGGTTGTTTCCCCCTTCCAAATCGTTATAGTCTATTATAACAAATTTCATCCACTTTTAAATAGGGATGGGCTTACAAGTGCATTTCAAGCCATTTCGCTGTTTCTGTTATGGCAAATGTACTTACTTTATGATCACGCCCCACCTCGGTTAGGAAGCGAATGCTTTCTGGGTTCCGATAGGAAGGAATGGCGTCGTTGTAGAATTGATACGAGTGGTCATACGGAACAACAGGGTCTTTATCTCCATGCCAGAAGAAGATTGGGCGTTCCTGTAGACGATCCATATTCAAGGATAGGTCGTACGGGCGAAGGGAATCCACTTCCTTCTGAAGTTGCTCATCGGTTAAGGGGATTTCAATACCCTGCGTCCGAATGCCTTCTACCATTTCTTCAGCTAGTCGAACAAGTTTCGGGGATCCCATTAGGATTGTGGATGCTTTAATCCAATCGTATTGAGTTAATGCAGCTGCGGTCGTAATCCCGCCCATGCTCGTACCACCTACACCAATTCTTCCATCAAGAAGCAAGTCTCTTCGTTCAAGTTCTTCTTTAATAATGGCCAGGTCACTTACGTTTTCTTTGACGATTTGCCAGAAGCGAACCTGTACTTCCTGTTGACTCAAATTCTCTGTTCGGTCTCCGTGGTATCGACTGTCTGGAAGGACAACGCGGTACCCTTTCTCAGCCAGACGATAGGCGAGATGCAATTGGTTTTCTTTACAGCTCGTGTAACCGTGAAAATACGTATGTACTGGCAATGCTTCGTTGTATTTTTCAGCGTCTACGACGATTAATGCGGGGATGTGTTGTAATGTTTCTTTATAAATTCCAATCATAATCGCGTGTTTCCCTTCCTTTACGTATGACTGTTGACTTAGCAAAGAGCGGTCAAGTCAAATTTTAAACATTCTATATATTTTCCTGCTATATCCTTATGCTATCATTAGTTCATGAAAGAAGGAAAGAAATATGGATGGTGTACATAAACTTTACTTATCCATTCCTTTCCATATAAACTATAGGCAAATGAGGTGATGTTGAATGGAAAGACATTTGATTGCATTAGATTTAGACGGAACATTGTTAACCGACGACAAGCGAATTAGCGAGCGAAATAAAGCCGCGATTCTAAAGGCGAAGGAACAGGGTCACATCGTATCCATTGCGACTGGACGTCCTCACCGCGCGAGCATTAATTTCTATGACGAGCTTGGCTTAGACACTCCAATGGTCAACTTCAATGGGGCGTTAATTCACCATCCGAAGAACCATTATTGGGATGCCATTCACTCTCCAATGGATATCCGTACAGCACGAAAAATCATACATACGTGTTATGAACTCGGTGTAAAGAATATTCTTGCGGAGGTACGTGACGACGTATACTTAGACCGCTATGATGAAGAGCTCATGGAGATCTTCCACTCTTCGAAGACGCCATTTAATATTGGCCCATTAACGAACCATCTTGAAGACGACCCAACGTCCATTCTGATTCACCCTGAAGTGGACAAAATTCATGAACTTCGTCAAAGTCTTGACGATGAACATGCGAGCATGATTGAGCACCGCAAGTGGGGCGCGCCTTGGCACGTTATTGAAATTGTGCGTAAAGGATTAAATAAAGCAGTCGGCTTGCAGAAGATCATGCACTACTATCACATTGAACCAGAACACGTCATCGCGTTCGGGGATGAAGACAATGACCTTGAGATGATTGAATTCGCAGGTGTTGGGGTGGCGATGGATAATGCCATCACGGAGTTAAAGGATGTAGCGAAGCATGTGACAGAATCCAATGAAAACGACGGGATTGCCCGTTTCCTTGAGGATTATTTGCAGTTGTCATCTAGTAAAGTCATCTAATCCATCCAATTATTATCTCCAATAATTCGGTCTATAACGACCATACTAAGCTTGAACGCAAAAGCCGCGTTCAAGCTTTTTCTAACTGACTGGGGGGAACCAAGTTGAGCAAGAAAAGTAAATCAAAGCGATTTGTTCAGCAAGGCAAAGATTCAGTTAAAAAGCACGACGAACGATTTCCTTACCGCAATACCTTCTCAAATGTAGAGAAGGATGAACAGCAAAATGACGATTTTTCTGTGGGAGGTTATTAGTCATGGAGAACAACTTCTTAAAAGGGGCTAAAAACGCTATGGGTAAACTTACAGGACGTAACGAACAAGGGCAAGCTTGTAACGAAAACGATATGAGCATTGCCAACCATGCTGTTGAAGCAGCCAAAGCGAATGCTTCTAACGAAGAACAAGCTCAGTTAAATGAGTTTCAACAACAAATGGATCGTAACCATACGAAGGGTTAACCATCTCTTTCACGGAAGGCAGCAGGATTTCCTGCTGTCTTTTAATGTGCTTATCGTTACCCGTGTAACGACTAGCTGTTACGAGGTGGCTCTTTGTCAAATACTACAAGGACTATAAGAAACGCTGCATGCCCAATTAACCAATACACGATTGCCTCTAGATCTGTTACAGATGGTGTTGGCTTAATCGCCAAAGTCGTTAGTGGGAAATACGTAAATGCTGCTCCCAATGTAAGCATACCACCTACAAGCCAGGCAGCTTTCCTAGAACCATTCCACCACTTGTACACTACATATACGTAGAGAATTGCGATGATCCAGGCAATGATTAAATGAAACAACCACTCCATCCAAATTGGCCACTGGATGTCTCCAATGACTGGGATGAAGTCAACATTCAACAATAACGTATATACTCGTTTACCAGTCATCAGCTCAATCATCCACAAGAGGACGACGAGAACGATGCCGGACCATGTACCAAGCCAGAACCCTTTTCTAATCATGGAATCCCTACTTTCTTACCTGTTACTCTCAGTATATCGGAATGCGTCACAAATGCCTTCTCACAATCGGTCATGATGTTCTCTCGAATCTATAACGTCTTTCTTTTGTTTCAGGGTACTTTCGTGCTACTATTAAGGCGAATGTATGAGGAGGGATTTAGTTATGGCAGTACAAGCTCAAGAAACACCAAATCCAAACGCCATGAAATTCACCACGGACCAAGGTGCCATCTTCACTGGTGACGGAAGTGTGTCCGTCATGCCAGGACAGACGAGTGAATATGAGATTATGAATGAATTGATGGCCGTTGACGGCGTTGATAACGTCTTTGGCTTCGGCAACTTCATTACGGTCAATAAGAAAATGGATGCAACCTGGGAAACGCTTGTCCCGAAAGTGAAAGGCATCTTTGAACAGTATAGTTATTAAAAGAACCGCAGCTTATGAAAGCTGCGGTTTCTTCTTTACCCGTCTTTTCGGAAGAACCCAAAAATTCCGGTTGTTTGAACGATGTTCGTAAAGGCTTGTGGGTCTACTTCATTAATAATATGTTCTAAGTCATACAGTTCATATCTTGTGATTACCATAATCAGCATATTTTTATCCTGCCTTGTAAATGCTCCTCTTGCAGGAATGGTCGTAATACCACGTACCATCGCAGCATGAATCGCCTTCTCAAGTTCTTCTGCTTTCGTCGTGATAATCATTGCAGTCAACTTCTCGTGTCGCGTATGAATCGCATCAATCACTCGTGTTGTTACATAAAGCGTGACGAGCGTATATAGTGCCTTCTCCCATCCAAATAGGATACCAGCTAATATAATGATACCACCATTCATAACAAAGAAGTATGATCCGATTGGGCGGTCTTTCAAGCGGGATAAATACATCGCAATAATATCCATGCCCCCTGTTGATGCCCCCCATTTCAACGTCATTCCTACACCTAACGCTCCGATAACGCCACCAAAGACTGCGTTTAAGATAATATCTTCTGATAATTGCAACACAGGAATCAATTCCAGGAACAATGTCGTAAAGGCAACAGAAACAAAGCTATATACGGTAAAGCCTTTCCCGACTTTGTACCACCCAAGAATCGTCACGGGTATATTAAGTATAAATAGGATAATACCTGTTGATACGGATAGGTTCAGAAATTCTATAAACACGCTTGATAATAGCTGCGAGATTCCTGTAAACCCACTTGCGTATACATTTGCTTCAATTAAGAAGAAGTTTAGGGAGATTGAGTTCAACAACGCTCCACAAATAACGATGATGATTCGTTTCATTTCAAAGATAAACATAGCTTCCTCCTTCAAGAGACCCCTAGATTGTTTGTACCATTGGAATACGTTTGTCGCAAGATGCATTTTCTCCTACGTTGTGACTTCCCCCGAGAAACCTTTGACTTCCACGTTGATTTACAAGTACACTATTGACAGATATACCTATACCATGAAGAAGGTGAACTCATGAATGTGAAAATTATTGCGGACTCTGCGTGTGACCTCCCAGATTCTTACATAGAGCAATACGAGATTGAACGCATTCCGCTAACCGTTCATTTAGAGGGACAAGATTATAAGGACGCTGTTGATATTCAGTCCAAGACAGTCTATGACGCGATGAGAGACGGAAAAGAACCAAAGACTTCCCAGCCTACTCCCCATGCGTTCAAAGAAATGATGGGGAGTTATTTAGAGAACGGTCAACCTGTTCTTTATTTAGCTTTCTCTTCTCAATTATCAGGCACCTATCAAGCCTCTACGATTGCAGCCGAAGAGTTAAAGGAGACGTATCCAAATTCAACATTAGAGATTATGGATACTCACTGTGCCTCACTCGGCTATGGGCTTGTCGTACTGCGCGCTGCTCAAGCAGCCCAACAAGGCGAAAGCTTAGAACAAGTCAAAGACATCGCCCGTTATCACATGGACCATATGGAACATATTTTCACAGTTGATGATTTAGAATATTTAAAGCGTGGCGGACGAGTAAGTAAGACGGCCGCATTCGTAGGTACCATGCTCAAGATCAAGCCACTTCTCCACGTTGAAGACGGGAAGCTAATTCCACTTGAGAAAATTCGTGGCTCTAAGAAGGTCTTAAAACGGATGCTAGAAGTAATGGAAGAACGCGGCTCTGATTTGGCCAACCAACAAATTGCCATCAGCCACGGAGATGACTTGGAACGAGCAGAGCAGCTTGCCGAACTCATCAAAGAGCAATATGGCAATCATCAAATTCTTATCCATCCTGTAGGCTCTTCAATCGGCGCGCACTCTGGACCAGGTACCATTGCGCTCTTTTTCCTTAATACCCCTTACAAATAATTGTACCCTTTTCTGCACATTCTAATGGCAGAAAAGGAGTGATGATAATGACAAAGAATACGCAAGACTCAAATAAGAAGGCCGTCGACAATCAGGCCAAGCACGAATTGAAGAACGAGCAACGAGAAAAGAACCGCCAAGATGGTAAGTTCCAGTACTCAAAGAAAACGGACCATTCCTAATACACGAAAGAGGACTCTTCTTGAAGGGTCCTCTTTCCTTTTGTCTTCCTACAATAAATTTTTCAATTTTTGTAACCTTTTCCAGTTAGGAGCGACTACTCTTATAAGAACAAAATTAGTGAGGTGGTTAGATGAGAAAGACAGCGTGGTTATTCATTGGCTTCCTTCTCCTTATGACGATGGTCGTCCTCGGTATTACCCAATGGGGATCAGAGGCTGAGGAACAGAAGCAAACAAACGAGGAAGAGAAACAAGGGAATGTAGCGTCTGTAAGTACGGATGACTCTAATGGCCTCGTACCAATTGAAGATCAAGACCATCTTAACGAGATTCTTCAACAGATTGACAAACGGTACGAGAAGCACTTTGGGTCAGCAGACGAGACAGCCAGAGGTGTGATGGAAAGCCAGTCGCTCGACCAGGAGACATCTTCAGGGTCATCCACGAACTCTGAGACAAACGTTCAAGTAGACGGCGTAGATGAAGGAGACAAGGTGAAGGTTCACGGGGATTTTATGTATTACGTACGAGCACAACAGGTGCTTGTGTTACAAGGTGCTCCAATTGAAGAAGCGAAGCACATTGCAACCATACAAGAAGAGGATTTCTATCCGACTCAAATTTATACGAGTGGGGACAAACTTGTCGTTCTAGGTTCGAAGTCAACTGGAACGAGTGACTTACAATCAGGAAATATGGACATGATTGCACCTTCTCAATTCAGCTCAGCAGCAGCTCACGTCTATGACCTTTCTAACAAAGAAAATCCTACATTACTACGTACCGTTTCCATTGATGGGAGTATGCTTACTTCACGCCTAGTAGATGACACGCTCTATCTCCTTTCAATGAAATACCCTGCTTACTACAAAGAAGAACCAATTGACGAACGCCCTAAAATCTTTGACTCTGCAAAGTCGATGGAGGAACCGAAGCCGATTGAGTACGATCAGTTGTCTTACTTTCCAGATAGCATGAACAAGTCTTTCCTTACAGTTGCCGCATTCAACATTAAAGAGAATGAACGACCCGCTTCCATTGATGCCTATCTCGGTTCCGGTCAAACGGTCTATATGAATGAATCAACATTATTAGTTGGTCAATCTATCGGGAACCCACAAGCTGAACAGCAAGAGAATAAAGATGAAGAGAGCTTCCTGGTTGAGCCAACTATGGACACCCTTCTCTACCGCTTTGATGTAAATGATACAGATGTAGATTTCAAGGCCAAAGGTAAGGTTCCAGGCACTGTCATCAATCAATTTGCCCTTGAGGAACGAGATGGGTATACACGAATAGCTACGACGATTCGTGGAGGCGAAGGCGGGTCTTCAAACGCACTGTATGTTTTAAATGAATCCATGGATGAAACAGGGAGCGTAACAGGCTTAGCCCAAGGTGAACAAATATACAGCGTTCGATATATGGAAGACCGCGCTTATGTGGTCACCTTCGAGCGAACTGACCCTCTCTTTGTCATTGATTTAAAAGAGCCAACATCTCCGAATGTATTAGGCGAGCTAAAGATTCCTGGATTTAGCACGTACCTCCATCCATTAGATGAGGACCACTTAATCGGTTTTGGGAAAGAAACGGAGATTAAACAATCTGATGATCGAGAGATTGTGGAAGAAATTGGATATAAAGTATCCCTCTTCAACATTGAGGATGTGACAAACCCGATTGAAAAGGACGTGATGGTCTTTGGCTCAGATTCAGCTTACTCCGAACTCGAACACGATCACAAAGCCTTCTACACACATCCGAGTAAACCTTACTACGGGTTCCCGATTACGTGGTATAACTTTGATGATTCTAGTTCTGATTCATTCCAAGGGGCTTATGTGCTCAATATAACCAAAGATGGGATTCAAGAACATCTCACCGTTGAACATCCGGAATCAGAGGAATCTAAGTATGAGAGTCATATTGAACGACTTGTTTCAATGGATGATAATCTGTATACATTCAGCTTTAAGTCTATTGTCGTAACCGATTTAGAAACGAAAGAGAAGGTTAAAGAGATTCAATTGCCTAAAGCGGAATAATCTTGTCGGGGGAGTGAGATGAGGTGAAGAAGAACCTACTGTTTCTCTCAATGCTACTGCTACTCATACTCATAGCCTGTTCCAATAATGAATCGTCCTCATCCAACAGCACTTCATCGAGTGGTGAAGAAGCAGATACGGCAAGTCTAGAAACAACAGAAGAACAGCGCGTAGCGAAAGGGCAAAGCTCATCAAATACGTCAGATGCTCCACATGATCGAATGATTACCTATGAAGGTCATATTCGTATTGAAACAGACGATTACAAAGCTTACGAGAAAGATTTGGATACGCTTATGAAGGATCATGAGGGCTACCGTACGAATCTGTCTACACAGACGACGGATGAGGGACGAACTTCTGCAACGGTCGGAATCAGAATCCCATCCGAACAATTTCAGTCGTTCCTTCAGGGATTGAATCCATTGCCAGGCGACATTCTAAGCCAAGAGATTAACAGTGAAGATGTCACAAAGAGCTACACCGATTTACAGTCTCGTTATAAGGCGAAGGAAACACATGAACAGCGGCTTCTTACTTTAATGGAAGGCGCAAATCAGACAGAGGATTTGCTTAACATTTCTAAGGATTTAAGTCAGGTGCAGAGTGAAATGGAGACCATTCAAGGGGAAATTAATTATTTACAGAATAAGAGTAAGCTCGCAACTTTAACATTTACAATCACGGAGATGCGACCAGGGAAAGTAAGCCGGCAAGATTTAGATACTTGGGAACGAACAGTGCGGTTATTTACAACCACAATTAACGGCATAATGTCCTTGTTCTCATGGATTGCCGTGACCGTGATGGGTCTCTCCCCTATTCTCTTGCCCCTCGTTCTTATCAGTTTCTTATGGTGGATGCGAAGAAGAAGGAAAGTAGTACCAAAAGACTGAAAGTAACAAATTTTTCTAATCTTGTTACTTCGCCAAATCCCCTTTCCAAACGAACAGGATATGTTACCATATTTAGTAATCAAGCAAAAGGGGGCCAATGAACATGCGACTCAACGAGCTAGAAGCAGCGTTCAAGGAGCGTAAAGAGCACTCACCACGTTCAGCAGACGAACTACTCGATTATTGCCAGCATCAATATATGAGTGGAAATCTTGAGGTGAACTCGTATCGTCAATTGTTCCAGAAACTCACGGAGAAAGGGGCCCATTCTTCTCACGAGCAAGAACTAGAAGAAGTATAGCACAGCAAGAGCGGTAGGTATAGGGGTATACCTGCCGCTCTTGTTATTGCCTATAATCGAATCGTACGTCCATCATAAATAAAGATTCGCTCCTGAAGATGTTGGTGCAACGCAGCGAGTAGTACCTTGGCTTCAATTGGATGATTAAGCACCTTATAGTGCTCAGCTGTGCCCCCATCTTCTACAACCCCCGCTTGTTGCTCAATAATCTCCCCCTCATCCATTCCTTCTGTCACATAATGAGCCGTTGCACCGACAAGCTTGACTCCTCTTTCATACGCTTTCTCATAGGGGGCTGCACCAACAAAGGCTGGCAACAGAGAGTGATGGATATTAATTATCTGTTGAGTATACCGCCCAACAAATTCTTCAGACAACATCTGCATATACCTTGCTAGCACAATAACTTCAACATGTAACTCTCTCAATACCTGAAGCTGCCTCTTCTCAGACTGTGCTACATTCGCTGTAGGAATGTAGTAGAAGGGTACGCCATATCCCTCTACAAGAGGACGGAGATCCTCATGATTACTAATTACACAAACCACCTCCCCACCTAATCGCCTCATCCGCCATTCTTCTAATATTGCGATGGCGCAATGGGACAACGTAGATACAAATAAGGCGATCCGCTTCGGTATAGTAAGATTGCTCCAGGAACCTAGTTGTGCTTGAAGGTATGATTCTGGTACACATGAGTCACTCTCATGGAACTCCCCCCGAAAAAAGATGACCCCTTTATATTCTATTTCTCGAAACGCATGTAAATCATGAGTCTCTAAGTACGTCTGTAAACTAGCTTGAATGTCAGTGCGTATCGGTGTCATCCCTCTCCAAACAAGCATACTGAACCCCCCTAGTCTATTTTTCCTTTACTTACATAGTTCCCAATTCCGTGGAAAAGATAGAAGGAGAATGTGAGACTGGAGGAGTTACTTATGGCAAATCAACAACCATTTCAAGCACAGCCCCCACAGCACCAAAACCGTCAACCTGGCTTTGAATATAAAATGACCCCCCTGCCTGAATACCACGAACCAACCTATCAAGAAGCAGGAAAGCTCACTGGTAAAGTAGCGATTATCACAGGTGGTGATAGCGGTATCGGTCGCGCCGTCAGTTTGTACTATGCGATGGAGGGGGCGCATGTAGCCATCCTCTACCTAGATGAACATGAGGATGCAGAGCAGACGAAAGCACTAGTCGAACAACATAACCGGAAATGCCTACTAATCAGTGGCGATATCGGCAATCAAGCTTTCTGTGAATCCGCGGTAAATGAAGTCATGGAAGAATTCGGTCGTATCGATATTCTAGTGAACAATGCCGCTGAACAGCATCCTCAGAAAGACTTTACACAAATTACAAGTGAACAGCTCGAGCGAACATTCCGAACGAACATCTTCAGTTATTTCTATATGGCGAAAGCAGTCCTTCCCCATTTCAAGAAAGGTGCGAGCATTATTAACACAGGATCTGTCACCGCCTACGAAGGCAGCCCAGACCTTGTCGATTATTCTGCTACGAAAGGGGCAATTACGACATTCACAAGGTCCCTTGCGAAACAACTCGTTGATCAAGGAATCCGTGTGAACGGCGTTGCTCCAGGTCCTATTTGGACCCCGCTTATTCCGGCTTCCTTTGATGAGAAGAAAGTATCTGAATTTGGAACGACTACTCCGATGAAGCGAGCAGGTCAACCAAAAGAAGTCGCCCCAGCCTATGTATTTCTTGCGAGCGATGATTCGTGCTACATCTCTGGCCAAATGATTCACGTGAACGGTGGCGTGATTGTGAATGGATAAGAATGAGCAGTTCAATTGTTTACAATCGTAGTTCTCGGTTATGGTGACAGTAGAAATTATTTTGAAGTTGAGAGGAGTTTCATTCATGAGCCAAGTAGATGTTTTATTCTCAAACAAAGAGATGGGGAATATAACCCCGCACAACCGGTATGTTGTCGCTCCTATGACACGAGTGAGTGCTGAAGCTGATGGTCGTGCCAATGAACGGATGGAACGCTATTATGAGCGCTACGCGAAGGGCGGCTTCGGTACAATTATCACTGAAGGGATTTACACCGACGAAGCCCACAGTCAAGGTTACAACAATCAGCCTGGTATCGCGACGAAGGCACACGTTGAAGCGTGGAAGCCAATCGTTCGCACCGTTCAAGAATACGGCACAAGAATGATTGCTCAGCTGATGCATGCTGGTGCACAAATGCAAGGGAATGCTTATAGTAATACAGCTATTGCCCCATCGAGTGTACAGCCTAAAGGCGAACAGTTAGGCTTCTACGGTGGTTCAGGACCGTTCCCTCAACCTGAAGAAATGAGCCCGGAACAGATTCATTCTGTTATTGCATCCTTTGCGCACGCTGCACGTGCTGCGAAAGAAGCAGGCTTTGATGGTGTTGAAATTCATGGTGCCAATGGTTATTTACTTGACCAGTACCTAACAGACTATATGAACCAACGTTCGGACGAGTATGGTGGAAGCACGGAAGAACAGCTTACCATCATCGAAGAGGTAATTGCCTCAGTACGTGAAGCTGTTGGAGAGGATTTCGTAGTAGGGATTCGACTTTCTCAAGCTAAAGTATCTGACGGGCAGTACAAGTGGCCGAATGGAGAAGCTAAAGCTCAAACCATCTTCTCAACCCTAGGTGAGTCTGCCTTAGACTATATTCACATTACAGAACCAGATGGTCTTGCCCCTGCATTCGAAGAGGGTAGCGGAACACTTTCTAAGCTGGCTAAAGAATACGGGAAACTTCCAGTCATCGCGAATGGTAAACTTGGTGCACCAGAACGCGCTGTTCAATCCATTGAACAAGAAGGCGCCGACTTCGTTGCATTAGGCACAAGTGCACTGGCAAACCCAGATGCTCCAAATCTAATTCAAAATGGCAAAGAACTTCGTGAGTTTGACTTTGAGAACATCATGCTCCCTGAAGCCAACATTAAAGATTCCGAATTAGATCTCGACATTCAATAAATCCAGTCATACGAGCAAGAGGAAGGATGGTCTTCCTCTTGCTCGTTTTTTATACATATTTCAGTTGCATCACATATCGCGAAGAACCACTCCCTTCCTACTCATTGATCGCTCGCTTATGGACGGATTGAATGTTCTTTGTTGTCAGGATCGTTACAATTGCTACGCCTCCTGCAATACCTAGAACGAGTTTCGATGAAAAGCAAAGAATAATCACAAGTATGACTGCCACTGCGCTTGCCATGATTCGTACAGAAGTCTCCTGAAACGTACGGAACACACTAGATACGGCTATCAATGCATTGCCAATAAAGAAGACATCCGCCGCTTTCACAAGCGTATCAATTGAGACAAGGTCAAGATACACGAGAAAGAATACGATGAGATGGACCATCGCTAATATAGAAAGACTCACTAAGGGAACGCCTTTGTCTGTTCGCTTCGTAACCCAATGCGGCAAACGTGGCTGACTAGCCACTAACCGTGCTACACCGCCTGTAACGAGAATATAGGTCGTCATACACAAGCTGACGGTAACGAGGGTTATGAGTGTCATGGACCAAGATCCGAATAATGGTTGAAGAATGGCAGATAAATCTGTAACAGGCCCCCCTGTGTACCACTGTACCGCTCCAGCGACCGTGACACTAACGACCGTGACGATGGATGCACTGTAAAGAACAGCACGATGAATCGTCTGGTTAGGATTTCGCACCTCACCGCTGTAATTGCCTACTATCTCCCACCCAACTAGCATCCAGAATAAGAGCAACAAACTACTTCCGAATGATGGAAGATGAAATTCCGTCATTGTCATAGCAAGCTTTGAAGACGTAAGCAAGGAAGTAACCCCACCTGTAAACAAGACGAGTACAGCGAAAGTCGAGAAGATAAAAGAGGCTTTCCCTATGAACTGAACGTTGTTGATTAGAACAACCATACACAGAATCATCAGCACGATGCCAATCCCCTCAAGACGGATAGGCAGCTGCAGCCACCCATCTACGTATGTATCAGCCGTCATTAAGACAGCAATTGGGCCAATGGATGCGGCCATCATGAAATAGATTGCGGCGAGCTTTCGATAGCGTTCTCCGAATGCCTTGTAAATTGCGATGGTCACTCCACCATCCCCAGGATACCGTACCGATATCTTCGCAAATAAGAACGCAAATAAAAATGTTACGAGCATCATCGCCACCCATGCAAATATGGCATATTCACCTGTCGTATCATAAACCAAGGTTGGTAACAGAATTATACCGGAACCGAGAATTGGGCCTATCATTAACCCACTCAACGCGAGTGGTCCAAGTGTTTGTTTCATTTACATTTCCTCCCTCCTCTATTATTCTATGTACATAGCATCCATCAGTAAAATTGAAATAACGAAACGAAACAATCGACTATACCGATAACAAAGGAGTAAAATATGGAAATCCGTCATTTACAATCATTTATTAAGGTGGTTGAATATGCGAGCTTCTCGAAAGCAGCCCACTCACTAGATTATGCTCAATCTACCATTACTGCCCACATTAAGAACTTAGAAGATGAACTTGGTGCCCCTTTATTTGACCGACTAGGGAAGAAAATTCAATTGACCGCACTTGGCAGCTCATTCCTTCAAAAAGCGAAGCAAATGATTCAATTGTACGAAGAATCAACGCACATGGCGCATCCTACCGAGCACCCTCGTGGCTCTCTTACAATTGGCGCCCCAGAGTCGCTTGCGGTCTATCGTCTGCCGAGCATTATGAGAGCCTTTAAACAGGCCTATCCAGAAGTTTATCTCACTGTCAAAGTAGGAGACTGTCCTGAATTGTACGACCAAATCACCAAGGGTGATGTGGACATCGCACTTATGCTTGATGTCCATGCTGACCACTATGAAGAACTTGAGATGGAAGACTTACTGGAGGAAGAAATGGTCGTGGTCGAAGCAAACGATGATATCCCTCTTCAGAGTAACCGACACACCCCTACTGTCCTCTATACAGAAAAGGGCTGTAGCTACCGCGCTGTATTTGACGACTACCTCTACCACAACCGCATTCAGCCGAACCATAGCATGGAATTTTGGAGCGTTGAGGCTATTAAACAATGTGTAAAGTGCGGACTCGGCATTGCTTTACTCCCTGCGATTACAGTCGAAGAAGACAGAAGGCAAGGCAAGCTGACCGCTATCCCATGGATGAAAGAAGGCGTTCACGTGCGAAGTATGCTTGCCTATCATAAGCATAAATGGCATTCTCCGGCTATGAAGGCTTTTCAGAAGACGACAAAAGCCTATTTCGACGAACAACACGTCATCCCAACAGCGCAGTAAAAAAACTCCCTGAATAAATCAGGGAGTTTCCTATTGCTTATAAGGAGACTGCACGCTTCTCAGGAATGGTAACCTCTAAATCGTCAACCACAATTGTGATCGCATCTCCTTCTTCTTGCTGAATGACCATTCCTTCCTTATCTACAGTAACCTCTAACAGGTGACCTCGGAAGTTAATCTTGAACGAGTAACGGTCCCAATCACTCGGAATAAACGGCTTAAAGGCCAACTGTCCGTTCTTCACCCGTAGACCGGCGAACCCGTGCACGATGGACAGCCACGAGCCCGCCATACTCGTAATATGAAGGCCATCATCTGTATCGTTGTTGTAGTTGTCAAGGTCTAAACGGGCGGTACGTAGATACATTTCATAAGCTTTCTCCCCTAAACCAATCTCAGCGGCTAAGATGGAATGAACACATGGGGAAAGCGATGATTCATGAACAGTCATCGGCTCATAGAAATGGAAATTCCGTTCTTTCTCTTCCAAACTGTAGCGATGATTCAAGAAATACAAACCTTGTAGAACATCAGCTTGCTTGATGAAACAAGAACGTAAAATTCGGTCCCACGACCAATTCTGATTCAATGGGAGGTGACGTTCTTCGAGCTCTGAGACCGGCATAAGGTCTTTGTCTAGATATCCATCTTGCTGTAGGAACACACCATTGGTTTCATCGTATGGTTCGTACATGTTCGCTAGAATGTCTTTCCAATGATCAAGTTCAACCCCTTCTACTTGAAGAGATTCATATAATTCTTGATAACGTGTCGGGTCATGCTTCTCTAAGAATTTCGCAACACCAAGCGCGTATTCAAGTGTCCAAGCTGCAATTCGATTTGTATACCAGTTGTTGTTGACGTTGTTCTCATATTCATTCGGACCAGTCACACCAAGAATCATATACACGCCTTTACGCGGATGGTAGGTCACTCGACTTGCCCAGAAACGGCTGAGTTCAACTAAGACTTCAAATCCGTATTGTCCTAGATAAGATGTGTCCCCGGTGTAGTTAATGTAATTCCAAATGGCATGGGCAATCGCTCCATTACGATGAATCTCTTCAAACGTAATTTCCCACTCGTTATGAGATTCCTCACCGTTCATCGTTACCATCGGATAGAGCGCCCCATCCAAACCTAGCTTCTTCGCATTCTCCTTCGCCTGTTGAAGCTGATTGTAACGATAGATTAATAAATTTCGAGCAATTGAAGGCTCAGCAGTCCCTAGATAGAAAGGTAGACAATACGCTTCTGTATCCCAATACGTACTTCCTCCATATTTCTCTCCGGTGAAGCCTTTCGGACCAATATTTAAATTTGCGTCTTCCCCAGTATACGTATTGTACAGTTGGAAGATGTTATAGCGGATTCCTTGCTGGGCTTCTTGGTCTCCTTCAATGCGAACATCAGCATGTTTCCACCGGTCTTCCCATGCCACTTTGTGGTTGTGGAATAATTGCACAAACCCTTTCTCCGAAGCTTCCTTAACCGATGTTTCTACAAGATTATCAAGATTATCCTTCTCTACATTCCGACTAGAGACAACGCTTACATATTTGTAGCATGTAATGGGTTCATTTGCTTTTGCCTTTACTTGTATCATGTGGTCTACATACTCTTTATCAATCGTCGGCGTGCCTTCTTCAACTACGCCACCTTCAACAATCGTCTTCATTGCAGCCGCTACATCAAATTCCGTCTTTCTCGTACGCATCCGCAATCTACCAAATGAAGCTTCTCCCTGTGAGGTGACAGGTTCCCAGAAATCTTCATCATAATTGGCATCTTCATTTCGAACATCCCCATTTAAATATGGCTGGAACGTAACCGTGCGTTCTTCATCAACGGGTGTAATCTCGTATTGAACGCCTATAATAGAGTGGTCATCAATTGAGAAGAAGCGAATGACGTGCCCTTCAATGATCTTCCCATTTGGACTTTCCGCTCGAAATGTTCGTTCCAAATATCCATGCTTCATATTCAATTCACGTTTAAATTCAGACACCGACCATGTGGCAAGGTCTAATTCTTCTTCATCAATATAAATGCGAATTCCAGTAACGTTAATGGAGTTTAATACTTTCGCAAAGAATTCAGGATACCCGTTCTTCCACCAGCCCACACGCGTTTTATCCGGATAGTATACGCCACCGACGTACGTCCCTTCATGCGTGTCCCCGCTATAAGTCTCTTCGAAATTTCCCCGCATCCCCATGTGGCCATTTCCAATACTCATAAGACTTTCAGCTAGGCGATTTGACTGTGGGTGCATCCCTGACTCTGTTACCTTCCATTCGTCTACCTTAACAATCCGTTCCATCACTTCTCCCCCTTTGGTTGATTATAACAACGTTTCTTCACGCGCTTGAGTCGACTGACGGTCTTTAATGTTATACGGAACAATGATGCGCTTAGTCGGAACGCTTTCGTCTTGCATCTTCTCAATTAAGCATTTCGCTGCTTGACGGCCCAATTCATAAATGTGAATGTCGACCGTTGTTAACGATGGACGTGCAATCTCAGACATGTGAATGTTGTTGAAGCTCACGATGGATACATCTCGTGGTACTTGCTTCCCTAATTCCTCAAGCATTGTGACGACACCTATGCTCATCAAATCATCAACAATGACTAGCCCAGTCGGTGGGTCTGGCAGGTTGAACAATTCGTGTACCGCTTCTCTACCACCCGATTTCAGAAATTCGGTATGAACGCTATACTCTTCTAAGAGCAGCATACCTGACTCCTGTAATGCCAATTGGTATCCACGCTTTCGATCAACGGTCACCACTAAGTCCTCATCGCCGCCTATGAACGCGATGCGCTCATGACCTAAATCAATTAATCGATTTGTAATCTCCTTTGAAGCCGTCACGTTGTCATTGTCTACATGCGTAATAGAGTCCATGTGCTCACACGGCTTCCCAATCACAATAAACGGAAACTTTCTTTCGAATAGGAAATTCATCACTCGGTCATTAACCATTGAATAAAGAAGCAAGATCCCGTCTACTCGATTCCCATACACCATACGCTGGACACTCTCAAGTACTTCGTCTTCTGTTTCTCCTGTGGAGATATAAAGGGAATAATCCAGCTGATGCGCAATGGAGCTAATCCCTCGTAACACTTCAGGAAAGAATGGATTTTGCAGCGCCTTATCAGCTGAAGATTTCATCACAATTCCAAAAGCCTGTGTCGAGCGATTTGCAAGGCTTCTCGCATTTACATTTGGATGATACCCTAGCTCTTTCATCGCACGTCTCACCCGTTTTTTTGTGTCTGCGCTTATGCGAGAACTATCAGCCAGCACCCTCGAGACTGTTGAGGGTGCTACATTAGCTGCTTTTGCCACATCTTTAATCGTTACGCCCAATTCACTCACATCCTTTTTGACTACGGCAAAGGAATTGAAAAGACGTCATCTACCCCGTCTAGTTCTACACCATTTACCTTAAGTGCTCTGCCTTGTAATTCATGAACAACAAGCACAAGCTGCTCATAGTTCGGTCGATAGGTTCCTTCTCCGCGCTCTAATGTAACGGAGACCTCTGAATCACTGCTCTCGATTGTCAGGTTCACCTCAAGCTTCTCACCCTGTACGTAATTCGTCGTCTCTCCGTCGTCATCGTAGAATGTCGTGCGGTACGTTTCATGTTCACCTGCATAGATGTGGAAGCTCAATCCATCATCACGTTCTTTCGTCGATTGCTTGATGCTTCCTTGCGGCAACAAGCTTCCTCGTTTCACAAAGATTGGCAACTTATCAAGTTCAGCATGGACGAGGTGCGTTTCTTCCCCTTCGTATACATCTCCGTTAAAGTAATCCACCCACGTTCCTTCTGGGAAATAAACCGCACGGTCCGTAACGGAAGGCTGTAGAATTGGTGCGATTAATACGTTGTCACCAAGCATAAACTGGTCGTTGATGTTATACGTCTTCTTATCTTCTGGAAATTCGTACAGAAGCGGACGCATAACAGGCTCCCCTTCTAAATGAGCTTTATAGAAGAGAGAGTATAGATGAGGCATAAATACGTAACGTAGACGAATGTAGGTCTTCATCAATTCCTCATACGTTTCTCCAAATTGCCAGGGTTCTTGATAGACAGTTCCGATTGCAGAGTGGTTTCTAAAGTATGGTGTGAATGCTCCAACTTGTGTCCACCGTGTTAGCAACTCAGCATTGGTGTCATGAGCAAAGCCGCCTACGTCAGGACCTGAAAATGCGACACCGGATAAGCCAAGATTCATGACCATTGGAAGAGATAATTGAAGATGCTCCCAGAACGAGCGATTATCTCCTGTCCACACGGCTGCATACCGTTGAACCCCTGCATACCCCGCTCGTGTTAATAGGAACGGGCGCTTCCCATCCAATTGATTCGTCAGCCCGTCTACTGTTGCTTTGCCCATTTGTAGCCCATACAAGTTGTGAAGGGCACGATGCGTGTCAGGGTCTCCATCATTTCGATGCATTACATTCACGTCCATCGTCTTTGTCTCGTTAAAGACGGCTGGCTCATTCATATCATTCCAGATGCCTTCAATACCTAATTCTGTGTAGTATTCATGAAGGTCTCCCCACCACTTACGTGTCCGTTCATCCGTGAAATCAGGAAATGCACTTTCACCAGGCCATACATCCCCGGTATAGAGGTCCCCTTCTAAGTACGAACAGAAATGGCCTTCTTTAATCCCGTCTACATAGACCGAATACTCAGGGTCTTTCTTCACTCCAGGATCGACAATCGGGATGACGTGGACGCCAACATCTTTTAAGTCTTGAACAAGGCGCTTCGGATCGGCGAATTGGTCTTTGTTAAAGGTAAACACACGATACCCATCCATATAGTGAATATCCAAGTAAAGGGCGTCCAACGGAATCTCTTTGTTAAGGAACTGTTTCACGACTTCTCTTACTTCCGTTTCGCTCTCATAGCTGTACCGTGACTGGTGGTACCCTAATGCCCATTTAGGTGGGACGGCCATTCGACCAGTAAGGTGTGTGTACTGCTCCAATACTTCTTTCGGAGACGGTCCTGCACATACGAAGTAATCCAACTGCCCGCCTGCAGCCTTAAAGGAAAATACATCACGGCTTGTCTTCATATCAAATGTCGATTCGTAGCTATTGTGGAAGAACACACCATAGGCTTTGCCATCTCTTAATCCCATAAAGTAAGGAATAGATTGATAGAGAGGATCGGTCTCTGGGTTATGTGGGGCATAGACATCTGTATTCCACATCGTGTATTCTTCGCCCTGTTTGTTTAAGAAGCCTGCCTTTTCTCCGAATCCATAATAGCCATCTGTCTCTTCACAATCTTTAAATGCAATTACTTCCCCTTTAGAATTGTAGCCCATGCCTTGTTGATACTCTGTTACGATTGGGCGACCTGAGCCGTCTGAAATGTGAATTCGAAAAGGAGATTTCTCAATCTGAAGGTGCAAGGCCGATGTAGTCAGTAGAATGTGGGAATCTTCTTCATCCATTACCACAACGGTCTCCTCACGTTCTGCAACGACCGCAGGATTGTGCTTTGTAGATGGCTCTTGATGTGGATTCATAATGATGCGTACGAGGTCCGAGCGGTAAAACAGCACCTTTACACTTCCATTAATGCAATGGAATGCGGCTCCACCTTCGACCTGTTCATGACGAACGTAATCTCCTAGTTGCTTATAACCAGATTCGGACGTCTCTGACTGCCCTCCTGGGTGTATGGCGAAACTTGAATCTTCTAACATATTACCCCTCCTAAACCATTATGTCTGAGCACGATTCTTCCGAGTGACGTAAATAACAAATGCGATAAAGCTGCCCATCACCCCTACTACGGGGATGACGACTAGCCAATTAATCCCTTTGTCCTCCTCCACCACGTACAAATCTGCAGTGGACCGGTCTAACGCAATCTTATGTGCACCATCTGTTGAGCGAGCGATAGAATCATAGATTAATCCTCTTAATTGACTTCCTTCAGGAACATCGTTCAATGTAGCCGTCTTGGTCTCTTCACTATTGTTCACTGCAATATAAACGCTTTCATTTCCATGTGTTCGTTTGAAGACAGCGAAGGCTCCTTCATCCACGACCCGTTCGAAATCTCCTTCTGTTAAGGCAGTGAACTCCTTACGAATGGCGGACAGTTGCTCGATATGCTGCTTGACTTCTTCTTCCCCTACTTTGAAGTTCATCATTCTACGATTGTCAGGGTCCTCGCCCCCGTCCATCGCATACTCACTTCCTTGATACACAATCGGTATACCTGGGGCACCATACATATAGGTGAGTGCCATCTTCCAGCGATTCACAGGGTTTTCTTCGTTTAGAAGCGCAAGTCGTGTGAACCGTTTATTATCATGGTTATCGAGAAAGTTGCCGAGCAGGTGTGGTTGCTCAAAGAATGCCTTGTTTCTCTCCCATACGGTATACAACTCTTTTAATGAGTTCCCTTCTGTCTGAAAGGCCGTCGTAGCAGCCTCATAGAATGGATAATCTACAAATGAATCAATGCCAATCGATTCATATTCTGCGATGTAGTTAGGATTCTCACTCCAAACTTCCCCTAATAAGAAGAAATCAGGATCAATCGACGTGACGTGGTCAGAGAACTCTTCCCAGAACGTCTTCGGAACGTGCTTCACCGTATCTAAGCGGAAGCCATCAACCCCCGTCTCAGTAATCCAGAACTCCGCAGCATTGAATAGATATTGCCTTACCTTTGGATGTTCTTGATTTAAATCCGGAAGACCTGCAAGCCAACCATTTTCCAGTTGTTCTTGGCTCTCCCCAATAATCGGAGATTCTTCATGGAACCAATCTTGCTTTGTGGAATCGTTCAACCATGGATGCTTGTAACCCGTATGGTTAACGACAAAGTCGAATATGACTTTCATATCTCTGTCGTGAGCTTCTCGCACAAGCCGTTTCACGTCCTCCATCGTCCCGAAATGTTCATCCACCTCCATGAAATCTTCAATCCAATAGCCATGGTACCCCTTTTCTTCATTGGCCATAATCGGCGTTAGCCATATGGACGTAAACCCCATGTCTTCAATAACATCGAGCTTATCAATAATCCCTTGGATATCTCCCCCATGATAGGCTCTTGGATCAGATAAATCGACGTTGTAATCGTTACTCTGATCCCCATTTTGGAATCGGTCCACCATAATAAAATAAATTTCCTCGTCCATCCACCCGTCTTCTTCTTTTTCAGCTGCGCCAACTGGCTGGGCGTAAAAAAGAAGAAACGGAATGAGTATGAGCGTATAGAACACTCTCTTCTTCAAATCCGCTCCTCCTTTGGAAAAACTTTCTACACCTATAAGATTATCCTTTTGTTCCACCTGCCGTCAATCCTGATACGAAATACTTTTGGAAGGAGAGGAACAGAATTGCGATAGGAATCGCAATTAAGATACTTCCAGCAGCGAACGTTGTATACTCACTTCCATATTCACGAGCGACAAGCTCATACAAGCCAACAGCTAGCGTGTATTGCTCTTCTGTACGAAGAAGCACTTTCGCTAAGATGAAATCCGTAAATGGAATGATGAACGTAAATACAGAGACAACTGCAACCATTGGTCGTGCTAGCGGCATAATAATCTGCCAGAATATTCTCAGGTGACCTGCCCCATCCATACGTGCACTTTCATCAAGCTCACGTGGAATGGAGTCGAAGTAACCTTTCATGAGCCACGTGTTCATCGGAATCGCTCCGCCAATGTAGATTAAGATTAACCCCCAGTGGCTGTTCACAAGACCTGTCACATTCGCAAGCACGAAGATCGCAATAAGTGCTGCAAAGTTCGGAATCATTTGAAGAATTAAGAACACGATTAACCCATTCTTACGCCCCCAGAAGCGATAGCGTGAGAACGCATAAGCCATTAATGAAATGGTTAACACCGAACCAAGCATCGTAATGATACAAATCTTTAACGTGTTCCAGTACCAAATCATGTAGCTACTTTCATTCAAGTTGAAAATCTCTCTGTAGTGCGCCCAAGTCGGATTCTCTGGAATCAACGAGAAGTTCGATAATGTTGACCCTGGAGAGATGGAAGCTCCGAATACCCACAGGATCGGATAGAGAATGATGACCGACATGATGGCAACAACGAGATACGATAACGTTAAACGTATAATTCTTTGTCTTTTCATACTCATATTACATCATATCCTCTTCTTGGAATGATTTCGTTCTTCTAAACTGCCATACTGCAACAGTAATGACCATGGCAGACATGATGAGCGTAATTGCGGCTGCAATTGCATACTCTTGAGATGTCATCGTCAATTTGTAAATCCAGGAGATTAGGATATCTGTTCCACCAGCTTTCTGGCCGGATACAGAAGGGCCGCCTCCGTTGAATAAGAAGATGACGTTAAAGTTATTAAAGTTAAATGTGTACTGTGTAATTAAGATTGGTGCAATAGAGAACATGATAAGCGGGAATGTAATGTTACGGAATTTCTGTAGTGCGGATGCTCCGTCCACTGTAGCCGCTTCATAAAGTTCTTCTGGAATAGATTGAAGTACCCCTGTTACCATGACGAAGATAAACGGGAACCCAAGCCATGTTTGGATAAAGATAAGCGCAAGTCGTGTTGCATTGGCATTCGTCAACCAATCGACTGGCGGAATCCCTACGGCATCTAAGATTACCGTGTTGATTGCTCCGAACGTTTCATTGAACATACCAGAGAAGATCAAGATGGAGACGAACGCTGGTACCGCCCAAGGAAGGATAAAGATTGTACGGATAATCGCTTTCCCTTTAAGGTCCTTCTGATTCACTAGGACAGCTAGAAACACACCTAGTGCAATTTGACACGTTGTTGCGCCGAACGTCCAGACAAGTGTCCATGCAAATACATTTAAGAACGTTGAACGCCATAATTCTGTACCAAATAACTCTGTGAAGTTTGCAGTTCCAACCCAGTCCATAAGTTTCGCTGGCCACTGATGGTACAGATCATAGTTCGTGAATGCTAACAAGAACACAAAGATAATGGGCAATATGACGACGAATACAAGTAGGAAGAACCCTGGTGACAGAATTAAATATGGAAATCCATTATCAATTAAATTGCGATATTGCTCGCGAATTGTATTTAATCTCTGACCCATGTCGCGACGCTCACCATTTTTGTAGGCATCCCGAAAGACAATGAATACAAAAATAGCGGCGAAAAAGAGTAGTAGTATGGAAATGATTCCATAAACGAGCAGGAAGATTGAGTTATCACGTGGAACTTGTGTCCCTAGTGTAACGAGTCCCCATAAACCTTTCTCAGCAAAGAAATCCCAGAAAGAAACTAGAAACGCGATAGTCATTGTTAGGAATGCGACACCTTTAAGAATTTGACGATTGTAAAGTTGTCCAAGACCTGGAATGACTGAGAGAAACGTTGCAATCTTTCTGTGATTCGATTTATACACTTGTTCCATCAAGGGTATCCCCTTTCTCACTAGCCTTAAGATGAAATAAAGGTGGGTAGGGTGCCAATTGGCACCCGATTACCCGATATTAGTTTCCAGAGTGGTTCGCTTCAATTTGTTGGTTGATGACATTTACAGCATCGTCTAACGCTTCTTGTGCTTCAGCTTTATCTGTTGCAGTTGTAGAAACCGCTGTTGCCATTGGCTCCCATACTTCAGCCATTTCAGGGATAGCAGGCATCGCGATACCAAACTTAGACTGTTCCATTACAGCAGCTGCGTAAGGATTTTCACTTACCCAAGCTTCGTCTTCAATTAGTTCTTTAAGAGGTGGAATCTCAGCAGTCATTTCATAACGAGCTTTCGCATTCTCAGCATTCGTGATGTACTCAACGAATTGCTGTGCGTATTCAGAAGTACCATTCTGAGCTGCGAAGCTTGTAACAAACCAACCTTTAACGCCCATGTACGTTCCTTGACGTTCACCGTTCGGCAATTTAGGCATTGGAGAAACTCCGATGTTGATTCCATTTTCCTCATAATCCTTGAATGCCCATGGACCATTCTGAACGGCTACTGCATTGCCATCATTGAACTGGCCACTCATAACATCAGACGCATTCTCACCAAGAAGGCCACTTGGGAATAGCCCTTCGTCATACCATTTGTCGATGTAGTTTAATGCTTCTACAGCGCTTTCATTGTTGAGCCCAATATCTGAAGCGTCGTCGCCTTCACCAAATACGTAAGACCCAAAGCCGTGGAATACTCCGTGTGAGAAGTAGAAGTTATCCCAAGTAGAAAGGAATCCGTATTGGCCGTCCTCTTGAACCGCTTCTTTAGAAACTTCATACACTTCATCCATTGTTTCTGGAGCTTCAGCTAGCTTGTCCTTGTTGTAGATGAAGACTGTTGTTTCAACTGCTTTCGGCAGGCCGTACACTTTGTCTTTGTACGTCATCGCATCCATTGAAGACTCTGTGTACAATGCTTTCGTCTCGTCATCAATATCTAGTTCTTGTAAGTATCCTTTCGTAACGGATGGGCCGATGCCATCGTGGGACATTGTGACAACGTCCGGTGCGTTACTTGTGTTGCCATCTAGTGCTAGGTTTTCTTGAATTTCTGTAATGTTGTACTCTTTATATTCAATCTCAATACCTGTGTCTTCAGTAAACTTATCAGCTGCAGCTTCAAGCGCTTTCCCCTTGTCTTGGTCCTCCCAGACGATAAGCTTTTCAGGCTTTTCATTGCTAGATCCTTCACTTGAAGCTCCTTCATCCTGCGGACCACAAGCTGCAAGAACACCTACAGCCAATGAAGAAGCAAGCATTAGCTTTGTCCATTTTTTCATTGTATTGACCTCCCCTATAATAGAAAAAAAAGATAGTTTGATAGAAAAAGATAACTCCCATCCCCTATTCGTGGAAGCGGTTGCATCTTTTACAATTTTTATTATACACCTAAGACAATTATGTGCAAGCGTTTTCGCATAAATTTTTAAACTTTCACGCAACTTTTGTCGGAATTGAGTCTAAGGTAAAATGATAGATTAGGATAGTCTCGAATAAATCCCTTCAAATCAAGGTTCTTAAAGCTTCTCCTTCACACGACAAGTGATTCGCTTGTTGCGCAAACGATTGTTTATAATTTGGATAATTTACCATTTTAAACCTCCCAGTCTTCCTATAGACTAGGAGGTAGATTGAACGAAGCGTCGATACTCCTTTGGAGTGCGCCCTTCCTTACGTTTGAACAGTCTCGAGAAGTACGCATGGTCTTGAATGCCAACTTGGGTGGACACTTCGGCAATGGTCCACTCTGTTGTTGAAAGGAGCTGCTTGGCTCTCGTTAAGCGGTATTGTGTTAGGTACTCATTCGGCGTCACACCTGTTGCTTGCTTCATGACTCGAGTTAAGTAATCTGGATGCAAGGCAAGTTCCTTCGCAATCTCACGAATCTCTAGTTGTTGATCGTAATGTTCTTCAATATAACGGATTAATTCTTCCGCTTTTAATTGTGCCGCATTTGGAATATGCAACGCAGCCTGTTGAGTCCAGATGAGAAATTGCTGGAACGTCTGCTGTTCTTTCATCCTTTCCATTGGGTCTTTACTTTCATGCTGAAGAAGGAGTTGATCAATAAGGCGTTCAAGCTGCTGATCGGCAGGATAGCGACCATGCTTCGGCAAATGGAGAGTATAGGAAGCTGGGGTCGTGTAGGACGCTTCTTTATGGATAATCTCCCTCCATTCCGTAGCTTCCTGATTGGTCCATTCTGCCTTTGTTTCCGTATCGAAGTGAATCCAGTAAAATTCGGTTTCCTCTTCGCAGACGCGATGCCCGTAGTGTTCCACATTAGGCGTGAAGATGATATACTCCCCAGGATATATCGAATAGCGGTTATTCCCCTCAGTAAGAAAAAGCGTGCCAGAACGAACATAAAGTAAATCAAATACGGGTAACGAATGATGAAAATGCTTGTGATTTCTTGGGAATGTGGCCTTCCCCCCTGTAATAAATGTCGGATAGGGTGGTGCTTGAAAGCGTAATGTCTGCATAATTCCACTCCTCTTACATCGTTTTTGTTCAAATGAGTTCGTTTCCATCTATATGTATACGTATAGCTTACACCTATAATAGTTACAAAGACATATCGGATTTGTCCAACTGGAGGGCACCTATGAAGAAACAAGATGCTACTAAAATGACGTTATTCGCCTTAAGCTGGCCCATTTTCATTGAAGTGATGCTTCACATGTTAATGGGGAATGCGGATACCTTGATGCTCAGCCAATATTCAGACGATGCAGTTGCTGCAGTCGGTGTCTCGAATCAATTGCTCTCTGTCATGATTGTTATGTTTGGATTTATTACGATGGGAGCCGGGATTTTAGTTGCGCAATATCTAGGTGCAAACAACCCCACTCGCGCTTCTACCATTGTGATGACTTCCATCAGCATTAATTTGTGGTTCTCCTTACTCTTAAGCGTTCTTGTCTATCTCTTTTCAGAGCGACTTCTGGCTTTAATGGACTTGCCTCAGGAATTAGTGGGAGAAGCGAGTCTTTACCTCTCACTTGTAGGTGGCCTCATCTTCGTTCAGGCTTTAATTATGACGATTGGTACCATTCTAAGGAGCTATGGGTATACGAAAGATTCCATGATGGTCACGATAGGGATGAACATACTTAATGTCATCGGAAACTACTTTGTCATCTTCGGTCCATTCGGATTTCCCGTACTAGGGGTTAAAGGGGTAGCCTTCGTAACAATTGGAAGTCGCTTTATCGGATTGATTGCACTCTTCCTATTACTCTATCGCCGCAGCGGAAGGTCCCTTCCATTCCGTTCATTCTTCTCCTACAACGGGAAGGATGTGAAGGACTTGCTTCATATTGGCGTTCCCGCCGCTGGAGAACAAGTATCTTATAATGCGAGCCAAATCACCATTACTTACTTCGTTGCCCAACTCGGAACAGTCGCCATCACAACGAAAGTGTATGCGCAAAATATAATGATGTTCATTTTCTTATCAGCCGTGGCAATTGGTCAAGGCACACAAATCTTAGTTGGGCACTTGGTTGGAAGTCGTGATTTAGAGGGAGCCTATCGCCGTGGATTCAGGAGCGCAGGACTTTCTATTGCCATTACCGTTTCCATTGCAACGATTGTCTACTTCGCTAGTGAACCGCTCCTTCATATCTTCACAAGCAATGAAGAGATCGTCCAGCTTGGACAAATCTTATTACTTATGACGATTGTGATGGAACCTGGTCGTGCAACGAATCTCGTTCTTGTCAATTCGTTACGGGCAACTGGTGATGTTCGCTTTCCAGTTGTCGTTGGTATCATCTCCATGTGGGGCGTTAGCGTCTTATTTGCTTGGTTCTTCGGGTTATACCTTAACCTTGGACTTCCTGGGATCTGGATTGGTCTTATTGCAGACGAATGGGTTCGTGGAATCGTCATGGCCATTCGTTGGAAACGAAAGACGTGGATGAAGAAGGCGTTTGTTGAGGAAGAAGAAGCTACATCTGTCCAGTCTTCTTTATAGAAATTCTATGTTGACCCTATGAGAGAGAAGTAGGGGGAAATGGTTCACCATCTCCCCCTCTTCATCATTCCTAATCCATTCTAGTCGTACTTCTTACTTCTACACCTTCCAATGCCTGAGAGGCGAGTCGGTCTGCTTCTCGATTATCTTTCCTAGTAACAAGGTCAAAGGACGGTGAAATACCTAATGAGTCAAGCTTCTGTTCAATACGATCCGCCCACTTATTCAACGATTCTTCAAGCGTAGGCCATTCATCCAGCAACTGATTGATCACAACTTTGGAATCTCCTGTGAACGTGACGGGTAAATGATGCACACCCATTTCCTCTAATTGTTGAATAGCTAGATGCAGGGCTGCGTATTCTGCTTCATTGTTTGTCCTTAAATCTTGAGTAGCAGCATTGAAGCGAAAGCGATATGGGTATCCATTCTGTTCGTAGTAGATGACACAGCCAAGCCCTGACCGCTTACCTTTCTGATCGAATCCCCCATCGAAATAGACATGCAAATGATGAGGTTCTGTTTCGATTTCTGTCATAAGTTTCGCAAACTCTTTCTTGTTCCAGGTGCGGTTCTGCTCGTCAATCAGAACCAAGTCTCGAGCTCGACCTGTTCTTTCAATAACATCAGCTATTTGAAGAGCGTCCTCTCCTTTAATCACATCAGATGTGAAAGGTACCATCCATTTCTTCTTTGGTGCAGTAAACAAGTAATGAATTCGGACGTTCATGTAATCACCTCACATTACGCTTATCCTTTATTCTCAGTTTACCCGAATCATTCTTTTGCTAGTTATTTCTTTGCGAATATTCTAGTAACAATAATTAAAATTTAACCTTAACTTAGTTCCTCTATCTACCGATACAAGAAAAGACCAAATGGATTTCCATCTGGTCTCTCCTTTCTCAAATGATGCGATACGAAACTTCAGGACACGGTTTTAGTTTCTCTATTCATCGTTTGACGGTGGTAAATGAATGTGGCCCGTTTTGGTAGCTTCCCAAATAGGATAGAACCGAACGGTGTGAATCTGTGGAAGAACCATATGATGAGATAGCAGAAGAGTAATGTTCCAACGTATCTCCCTACAATCTGCACATGGAACCAAGCATTAGCCTGAGCAGGAATAAATTCTGCAACAACTCGTAATACAATTGGATGAATCAAGTAAAAGCCAAATGAATACGAGGCAATGTTCTTAATGACGTGGAAGACACGTGGGGAAACAACTTCACTTAGCCACTCTGCAATTCTAAATAACGCATAGCCCCCAACTAATAGATACGCCATGTCTGTCAGTCTAAATAAGAACCAATGAAGGTCTAACTGGCCTGTCCCATATATGAAATAATGTAAGAGAGTCATCGTGACACCGAGCCCAAGTCCTGCAATGGCAAGGGGAACGGTTGTGATTTTGCGTGCCTTTTCTTTCTCACGAGTAAAGTGAACTCCGAGCCATGCCCCTAGCATGAACGGTCCCATGAATCCTAGAAAGTCCATGAATGAAGAGAATTGGACATCATTGCTCAAATAGCCGTAGGAAACTTGAATCAATAGCCCTACCAACCAGAGATATTTCCTCAAGAAGACAATCTTCTGCGTCAAATAAAGTAGTAACGGCAAGAATAAATAAAATTGCACAATAAGATAAATAAAATGCAGGTGGTAAAACGATTCCCCGTGCAGGATACGCACTAAAGAATCCACCAAGCTCCATTCTCGGAATTGGATTACATACATGAAAGTTTCATAGAAAATTGCCCATAGTACATAAGGCAGTACAATAAAGACAACTCGCTTCTTATAGAAATCTTTCAAGAACTCCAACGTTACTGGACGAGAAATATAATTGTAAAAGAAGAATAGAAGCCGGGATCTTTATTATGATTACGGGGCTCGTACCCTCCCTATTCTCTTAGGTTCATTCTTGTTGTTAAAGGGCATCATTACTCAATATACCAAAAAACCACCAGTAGCGCGAACGATTTACAAAAATTAGAACAGACCCCATACATTTACAGGGTCTGTTCTTTCTATTATTCTTCTATGTGTACATCATATGTTCTAAGCCAATAATCAATTTGCCCAATATGCGCCAACAGCTGCGGCCCTTTCATAAGCTGACCAAACCACGGTGATTCGATGGCGTTCCCTTCACTCTCTACTAACTTTCGCACTTCTTCTCGGTCAAATAACTGGAATAACGGTGCTTTATTATCTGCTAGAATTTCGTTCAGCCATTGAACGACTCCGCTCGTATAGGCTGGATGATGAGTTTTCGGGTATGGACTTTTCTTTCGATAGAGCACATCATGAGGCAACAGCCCCTCTAGAGCCTTTCGTAAGATTCCTTTCTCTCGGTCGCCGTATCGCTTCATCTCCCACGGTATATTCCACACATATTCAACAAGACGATGATCACTAAATGGCACACGAACCTCAAGACTCGCCCCCATGCTCATCCTGTCTTTCCGGTCTAATAACGTCGTCATAAACCAAAGCTGGTTTAAATAGAAGAGTTCACGTCGCTGCTTCTCTTCTTGTGTATCACCTTCAAAGGCGGGCGTTTCTTGCACAGTTTCCCGGTACCTCTGCATCATATAATCTTGTAAATCCAATTTCTCCTGCCATTGTGAGGATAGTAGACGATGGCGAACATCAGAGGAACGAATCCACGGGAATCCATCCCGTTCTAAATCTTCCTTCCGGTAGAACCAAGGATACCCACCGAAGATCTCATCCGCACACTCTCCAGACAATCCCACCGTCACATGGTCTTTAATTTCACGGCAGAACCATAACAAAGAGGAATCGATGTCAGCCATACCAGGTAGATCCCGCATGCGGACAGCCTCTTTCAATAAACGACTGAGTGTACCATTATCCATCACACATGTATGATGGTCCGTACCATGCTCATCAACCATCAACTTTATAAATTCTCCATCGCTGTTCGGTTGAAAGGTAGAAGACTTAAAGTATTTCTGATTGTCTTCGTAATCAATCGAAAATGTTTGTAACTGCCCTCTTCCCTGTTCAGCATAATAATTGGCTGCAATGGCGGTAATTGCGCTCGAATCTACACCTCCTGACAGAAAGGTTCCAACGGGGACGTCAGATACGAGCTGTCGTTCAACCGCATCTTGAAACAATTCTCGAATATGAGCCGCTGTCTGCTCAACCGTGTGGGGATGCTCATGGCTGACTACATTCCAATAACGAGTCACTTTCAATCCGTTCCGGTTAAAGCGTGCAACATGCCCTGGCCTGAGCTCCTTCACTCCCTTAAAGACGCCATGACCTGGAGTTCTAGAAGGCCCTAGTGCGAGCACTTCGCTAAGTCCCTCTCGGTCAAGTACTGCCTCTACATTTGGATGAGCGAGTAACGCTTTCAGTTCAGAAGCAAAGAGAAATCCTCCGCTATTCTCTGTGTAGAAGAGCGGCTTCACCCCAAGTCGATCTCTAGCGAGAAATAACGTTTCCTGCTCACTATCCCAGACTCCAAAAGCAAAGATTCCATTAAAGCGATCGACACAAGCATCCCGCCATTCAATGTAACTCTTCAACAGCACTTCCGTGTCTGAGTGCGAATCAAACGTCCAGCCACGCTGCATCAATTCCTTGCGAATATCCTCCGTGTTGTACAACTCTCCGTTGTAGCAGAGGGTATACGTATGTCCGCCACGCTTGAACGTCATAGGCTGACGTCCTCCCGCTGGGTCTACAACGATGAGTCGCTTATGCCCAAAAGCAACGTGCGTTTGAACCCATGCATTGGATTCATCGGGTCCTCGGAAATTCAACGTGCGCGCCATCGATTTAATCGTAGCTGCTTCCTTCGTTAGATCTTTCTTATAGTCCACCCATCCCGTTATTCCGCACATTCCTTCCACATCCTCTCGGTTGTTTCCATTAAGCACTTCATTCTCTATGATATGCCTAGAAAATCCAAGATGTGCAAACTTTTCATTGACAATGATAATCATTCTCATTATTATAAAGGTTGTGAGTATGTTGGTTGCCATCCCCCCTCATACACGATGGTAACGATATAAATAAAACCCTTGTGTCTTAAAGACACAAGGGTTATTTGTTAACCTAGATAGATCCCATATCCTAAGCGACCAAAGCCTAATACAATGGTAATGATAAATGCAATAAAGAACTGCACCCATAACGCCGTTCCCGCTTTCTTTCGTTTATGGGAGCGTGTTGTCAGGACTTCGACAATCCCAATTACCCAGATACCAGCAATGGCCTTCACAATTGATTCTCCAATCTCTGCGCCATTAGCATATTGGAAGTATGCTCCTAGTAAGCTACCACCACTGTACAAGATAAGAAGATAGTCTAATCGCATAATCATTTGTACAATCTTACCTGCCTTCTCTCTCCCAAGGCGATTAAAGAAGATTGCCAACCCAAACAAAGCAAGCAACAAAATCCAAGATGTAATGTGTAAATGTGTTGTCATCGTTATATGTCCTCCTTTATGTATATACATACCAAATTTTATCTTACCAGAATTCTCATCCACAAGCGAATGCTACAACCAATTCTCGTTCCAGAAGACAAAAAATTCAAAATACTGTTATAATAGAAGCGCATTCACATAATTTGATGGAGGGGATAGTATGATTCAAACGAGCGATTCTATTATTCAACAGACAGAGGAATATGGGGCGAACAACTACCATCCACTTCCGATTGTAATCTCGAAAGCAGAGGGAATCTGGGTAGAAGACCCTGAAGGCAATCGTTATTTGGATATGCTGAGTGCCTACTCAGCTGTCAACCAAGGTCATCGACATCCGAAGATTATTGATGCATTGAAACAACAGGCCGATCGTGTGACATTAACTTCACGTGCGTTCCATAATGATCAGCTTGGTCCATGGTACAAGAAGATTTGTGAACTGACGAATAAAGATATGGCTCTACCTATGAACACAGGAGCGGAAGCTGTTGAGACAGCGATTAAAGCAGTACGCCGCTGGGCTTACGACGTTAAAGGGGTGCCAGAGAACAAGGCAGAGATTATTGCGTGTACAGGCAACTTCCATGGCCGGACTATGTCAGCTGTTTCTCTCTCTTCTGAAGAAGAATACCAGAAAGGCTTTGGACCTCTTCTTCCAGGCATTACACTCATTCCATATGGCGACAAAGAAGCGCTGCGTGATGCGATTTCAGAGAACACAGCGGCCTTCCTCTTCGAACCAATCCAAGGTGAAGCAGGAATCGTCATTCCAGAAGACGGTTTCTTGAAAGAAGCGTATGACATTTGCCAAGAGAACAACGTCCTTTACGTTGCAGATGAGATTCAATCAGGCCTTGGACGTAGTGGAAAGATGTTCGCATGTGACTGGGAGAACGTTTCTCCAGACATTCTGATACTCGGTAAAGCACTTGGTGGCGGGGTGTTTCCAATTTCTTGTATCGTTGCCAACAAAGAGATTCTTGGTGTGTTCAATCCAGGCTCACACGGGTCAACCTTTGGCGGAAATCCATTGGCAAGTGCCGTATCTCTCGCTTCCTTAGACGTGTTGCAAGAGGAACGCTTAGCCGAACGCTCCTTAGAGCTTGGAGAGTACATGAAATCTGAACTTCAAGAAATAGACAACCCCATCATTAAAGAAGTTCGCGGACGAGGCTTGTGGATTGGTGTGGAATTGACGGAACCCGCTCGACCGTATTGTGAGAAATTGAAAGAGCACGGACTGCTTTGTAAAGAAACCCATGACACGGTTATCCGCTTCGCCCCTCCACTAATTATTGAGAAAGAGGATCTACAGTGGGCCATTCAGAAGATTAAAGAAGTACTGAGCTAATAAACTGCTAGACTATATAAGCTACATTAACAAGAAGCGCGAGCCACCGAAAGGTTTCGCGCTTCTTCAGATATAGCTCCATTCAGAATCTTACATAAGTTCAATGAACAAAGGAGGTCTTACGTTGAAATCTCATTCATGGATCAGTTATTTGTCTATTGTTCTCGCTGTACTCGGTCTATTGCTTTGGTTCTTGCCTGGAAAGATGATGAGTACGGAGGCTCGTGGGATCATCTTCTATGTCCAATTCATAATCGTACCCGCGTCGTTTATCTTAGCCATTGTTGCCTTCTTTAGAAAGGGAGAGAAGAAGCTTCTCCCTATCCTTAGTGTGTTATTAAACTTCGTCACGTTCATCATTTGGTTCATCTTGTATATGTTCATCACAAGTTACACTCCATAAGATCAATAAGAACAAAAAAAGGGAGATGCTGCGTCCTAGCTACGCAACATCTCCGAATATAGGTAAAGGGGAAATCAATTAAACAACGTCCAAGTTTCAAGCTACTCTTGCCATTGTTTAAACAAACAGGATGTGTATACTTAGAAGACCGCAACCCATGCCTACTTTCGAAGGGATAAACTGATCCGAATCATGGCATCCCAATAGACGGAGTGTGGCTCTCCTTATATACAAACAGGTCAGGAAAAGTTGGTGTGCAGCTCCCAAATCAATTGGGCACCATAATACTTAACCCTCCCTCACCGAAATGAAGGGTCTTTCTCACCCAGCATCTTTCGGTAACTGGCAAGCTTAGACAACGAATGTCCTTAGCCCCTATAGTTTTGCGTCCCACATTTTCACATGGTTTGCCTTTATCGAGATTCAAGGATGAAGTCCGTTGAATCTGATGTACTATCATCATACAATAGAGGAATATTTTTCACATCCGACAGATTAATCATTTTCACGCATATGCCAAAAGTTCTACAAAATTCGAGTATTACTTTCCCTTTTCTGTATAGTTTGTCGTCATTTCTACTCTCTGTCTTGCCATTTTCGGGCGACTTCCATAGGTCAACGTCCGCCACACCCACTCAAGTGGACCGAAATGATAACGATGCACCCACCACCAACTTCCGAGTACTTGTAGCATATAAATAACAACCACAACTCCCGCGCTCATTAATGGAGTAAGCTCTCCGTACAACCCAAAACCAATGTTATAGGCAAGCCCTACCGCGAGAACAGATTGCAAAATATAATTTGTGAGTGACAACTTTCCTACGTACGTAAACCACACAAGTCCCTTCTTTGCCCTTGTCTGGTAAAGGAGAACGATACTCGTAGCATAGAATATCGCTGATGCTGACCCACCAATTAAATCTTGAGCGTAGTATTGGAACCAGATCGGATTGCCAAATAGGAACGGCACTCCCTTGAACGCGACAAATAGAACAAGGGTGAACCACCATATCTTCCATAACGTTCGTCGATGCTCACCTACCTCGTGGAACAACCTCTTCCTCGCAAAGAACATTCCGATTAGAAACATTGGAACGAGAGTAAGAGCTAGGTTGACCCACTGTCCAACTGAGCCATTTCCAACAAGCCAATCATTCACGTTCTGTTGCCAAGCTGCTCCAATGCCCCCTTCTCCATACGCTGCAAAGGACTGTTCGATGCCTGATTCGCTTACAAAGGGGAGCTGACTTCGAATGAGATAGAGTCCTAGTGTGTTCAACGCACTCATAAAGCCTAATACTAGAATAGCTGTCCAAATCAGAACCTTGTCCTTACGTTCATAGAATAAGAACAGAAGCAGCCCAAGAACCCCATAGGACAACAAAATGTCTCCGTGCCAAATGAAGAAAGCATGGATGATTCCGAAGCCAATTAAGATTAGCTGTCTTCTTAGCAATACTTTACGGTACGCAATTCCTTTATCCGACAAACGGTCCTTCATCAGTTGAAGACCAAATCCGAACAGAAACGAAAATAACGTGTAAAAACTAGCTTGGAACAATAAATCCACTAAGTTCTGAACAGCTTCATCAGTCGTGCTATCAAAGTACGATGCTCCCCCACCGTAAAGGAAGAACGGTGCAACAATTGACGGCATGTTCACCATGAAAATTCCGAATATCGCAAACCCTCGGGCTGCATCTATCCATGGCAGCCTCTTTTGACTGGCCAGGGGCGTTGTCTTCATTCCATTCACCTCTTTAATTTCAGTTATGTATTCCCTACTACATTCAACTCACACCTTCCCTTTTCCTCTCATAGACTAGTCATAAAAAGGGGGGATGCCTATGCCAGCCAAGGTCGGTGCAGTCAAAGTAATTAACATTGGGTCTTCAAGTATCTTTAACATTGGAGATGTCTATGCGATGGCACCATACAGCACAGCTAAAACCTTTGCTGGAGGAGGCTCCTTTAACACTGGGGATGGCATCGAAATTGATCTGTCCAATTCCAGTACGAATGTGAACGATATGGACCAAGTCGACCAGCCGATTACGGTCGATGTCGAATAAAGGAGGTATTTTATGGGCTACACCATTTACCAAAATATATGCATTAACGTCCTTCGAGTTGGTTCCATAACAAACTCTTCTGTGCTTCAAGTTGGGAGTGCTGGAGTCATCCAAGCACGTTCCAGTCTTTATAATACCGGAGGATTCACGCAACCAGCCGAGGAAGCAGAAGCCATGGGCGCCACTTCTCAGCAAGGACAGGAAGAACCTCTCGTCCCGCTGCTTACCCCACTATAAGTAACCAATCCTCGCAGCGCTGCATAGTGTAAACTAGGCACCCGTCTAGAAAGGAGGAGTGAGCTTGTATCCTTCCAACGGATTTCAAGACTATTTGCAGCGACTTCATGCCCTTATTGATAAGCAGACAGACCAACTGGAACAACTGTCAAGAAGAGTCAATCAATTAGAAGACAAACTTAATACACCCACACCCGCACCGCCACCTGGGACAAATATCGAGAAAATCGAATACCATTTCGACCAGCTGAAGATTGAGACGCTTGAAGGAACGTTGAACATTGGGCTCACTCCTTCTGACGGAGCAGCAGGAACCGGGATTGAACAACTTTCCATCCAAGAACAGCCGTTTCCACCGAAGGCGAACACGGCCGATATGGTAAAGCAAAACCTCGTAAACGGCTTGAATCAATATTTAACAGACCAAGGACCTCGAGAGATTCAACAGTTATCAAGAGAATTCGGCCAGCCCTTTGATCATGATTACGAACAGAAACTGTTGGATGATATCAGAAAGCAGCTGGATGCCCGAGTTCAACATTATATGGCGAAAGCAAACGTTCAGAATGGCATGCTTGGGGACGATGATCGCGATGACGTATTAAATCAAATTAAGGATGAAGTGCGCCACTCATTGCGTGAATTTATGAATCGACATTACGGCAAAGGAGCCGATTAACCATGTGCTTTGAAGTACACAACTACGGTTTAACCGTCGGGCAAGTCCGCATACTCGGGGTATCCTCATCCTCTGTATTCTTAATTGGAGATAATGAAGAGATGTATTTATCATCCATCTTTGATACCCCACCAGAATCTATCATTGTTGGTCAAGAACCACCTGCCTCTACACCACTCGTGCCACTTGGGCGTTCAGCCGAAGGGCAAGGATCTGATTGATGGAGAAACGTTTATCCGAAGTGAACACGGTAAAGCTTAGTTCCCTCATTGACGGATCAATCTTCGAAATTGGCGATGCGCATGAACTTATGCCAAAGTCACGTGTACTCGCGATTCAGAAGGAAGGCGGCGTGAAATATAGTGAACCGTACCAATTTGAGAGCTACCCTGTCTTCACCGAGCCGTTGCCAAGGCCCACAAGACGACTACAACTAGAGCAATACCATATCCACCACAATCCAATTATCCAGGTATGCGATATTGCCATCAAAGGGGTGTCCACCTCCTCCATCTTCCAAATTGGAAGCGTGGATGACATTGAAGCAGAGACCCGCGTGAAAAACACCCGAATTTTAATTGAGGATGAGGATGATGAACAAGTTGCTCTATAGCGCATACATTAACTAGTAGTACTTCCATTTAAGAGGGTGAATACAATGCCATCCATCGTAGGCCCAATCAAGATTAACAGTGTTGGTGGCGGGGTCATCAACTTTGGAGATTCTTTCTACATTTCTCCAAAGAGCTCGTCTAAAGCAAACGCAGGTTCCGGTTCGAACAATACAGGTGATTTCATTAATACGAATAACGGAATCAGTACATCCAATCCATTCGATCCGGATGCGCTTGACCAACCAAACGTTTCTACGTAATCAATGGAAGCCTTGCTGACAATCAGCAAGGCTTTCATTATTTGCGTTTCTTCCGGTTCGATTTGTGAATGGTAATTTGTTTCTCGGGAGGTTGTTTCCGAATAAAGCGCAAGTATTTCTCCATATCTGGATGTTCCTCTAACCTTGGAATTGTGTGATAAAAGGCAGCCAACTCATCATTTGTAAACAAGGCATGGATTTGCTTGTGACAGGCCTGGCATAAATTCGCCGTAGGTCCTTCTACACCCCCGTTTTCCCTTGGCACGAGATGATGAACTGTCGTTCTAAGCGGAGAGCGTCCGCAAAGTTCACATCTTTCATCCTTCATCTTCAACATTCGCCTCCATTTTCGTAAGCAACGATGCGTGGAAGAAATACAAATACGTCTCTTTAATTGGTTGTTTCCAAATTCGTTGCAGTGCTTCTGCATACAACTTAAGCTGTGTTCGATAGCGATCCTGCAGCTTCTTCTCCGTCGCATCTGTTACTGGAGTGTCGACTCGATCTGTCTTGTAATCGAGGATGACCCATCCATCTTCTTCAGGAATAATCGTATCGATAACCCCTTGGATAAACACTTTCTCTTCCGTGTCATCCTTCCAATCTGCGTACACTTCATTGGCTGGAAGAACGAGTGTAAAGGGAACCTCACGATAAAGCGTATCTGCTGCAATCATTTTTCTACCGATTTCACTCACATAGAAGGCTTCAATCGCTTCTGTTTGAACGACTTCTGATTCTTCGTACGTGAGCAATTCGTTATGAACCATCTCGCTTACCTTCTCTTCAATTTCAAACGCTGCAAGAGCGCGGTCAAAAGGCAAGTGTTGCATGACGGTATGCATTGCCGTACCTATTTCTGCACCAGTCAATTCTTTGCTCTCTTGCATAAAGCGAGGACGGTCAACGATTGGGCGCTTGACGTTCTGAATCAAGGATTGGCCACTATTCTCATCCTGCAGCTCTCGTTGTCGTTTCAACTCCGTCACAGATTGCTTGGCACGATGAGATACCGCATCTTGATGTTCATATTGGAACGAAAGACGACGATCCACATCATCATTTAGTTCTTGTTCTTCAAGTGGCTCCCAATTACGTATGGCATATTCAAGCGCCTCGCTTTCCTCTTCTTCCACAACATCAGGATTTGTATACACACTTCCATGCACAAGGGATACTTTCCATTTCGATTCATCACGATAAATAGCGTCTGGAACAAGCTCAACGTTCACATCTCCCCGTAAGTCCATCGCTCCCTCATGACGAATAAGAGATGGGCCTACCCAGTCAAGATAGGTCTTCGCTTCAAGTCGATATTGAGCAGGCAATACCCAGTCTTTATGACTGACCCACTCCCGCCATTTCTCAAGGCGTTGCTCTAGCGATTTGACGTTCCCGACCATGACAAGCTTTTCCTTCGCACGAGTGAGCGCTACATACAATACACGCATCTCCTCAGCCAACAATTCCCGTTGCTTCTCACGCTTTAATGCATGATAGACAAGAGTTGGATACATAATCCTCTTCTCAGGATCAATAAACTTACTTCCAAAGCCTAAATCCTTATGCAACAAGTACTTCTGCCTTAAGTCACTCGTATTAAACTCTTTATCCATGGCCCCGACAAGAACAGCTGGAAACTCAAGACCTTTACTCTTGTGAATGGTCATGATCCGCACAACGTCCTCTTGTTCGCCGAGTGCCCGTGCAGCTCCTAAGTCCTCTCCCCGCTCTTCAATGCGTTCAATGAAGCGCAAGAAACGGAATAAACCGCGGAAGGTCGTTGCTTCATACGTTCTGGCACGGTCATACAAGGCACGAAGATTCGCTTGTCGCTGTCGGCCACCTGGTATCCCACCAACGAAATCATAATAGCCCGTCTCACGGTAAATTCCCCAAATGAGTTCAGATAATGAGCCTTGGCGCGCACGCTTTCGAAAGCTGTTGAGTCTCGTTAAGAAGTCGTCTACTTTCTGAATCAGTTCTTTGCTGTCCCCAACACGTCGATATTGCTTCAACGCCTCGTAATATGTCCCCTTCTTATCCGCCAAGCGAACGCTTGTGAGCTCATCCTCATTTAATCCTACAATTGGGGAGCGAAGGACTGAGGCGAGCGGAATATCTTGTCTTGGGTTATCAACGACTTTCAGCAGACTTATCATAATTTGAATCTCAATGGCTTCGAAATAACCGGTAGATAGCTCAGCATATACTGGAATCCCCTGTTGCTTCAACTCTTCAATAATGGTAGGCGCCCACGTCATAGAACGCATGAGAATCACGATGTCACGATATTGAATAGGGCGCATCGCTCCTGTTGCCTTATCTACGACTTGGAGGGCAGGTTGGTCACCATGTCCGAGCCACGTTTTAATCTTGTCTGCATAGGCACGCGCCTCGAGCTGCGCCTTCTCGAGGTCTTGGAAGTTCTCTCCTTCTGCATCTTGCTCTGCTTCTTCATTCGCTTCCCGGTCAATAATCAATAGCTCAGCATCTGCATCACTCGACACAAGCTCATCGTAGATCTTATTGCTATAAATCAGTTCTGCATCTTGTTCATAGTTCATCTCTCCGACTTCTTCATCGAGAATCTGGCGGAAGATATAGTTTGTACCATGAAGAACTTCTTTACGACTTCTAAAGTTCCGAGCGAGGTCGATGCGCTTCGCTGGATGCGTCTCTTCTTTAAATTCTTTGTACTTGTTCATAAAGAGGGTCGGTTCCGCATGACGGAAACGATAAATACTTTGCTTTACATCTCCAACCATGAACAGATTCGCTGCGTCCTCCCCATCCGTTAGTAAACGCAAGATCGTTTCTTGTACAAGATTCGTATCTTGATATTCATCCACTAATAATTCAGTGAACTGCTCCCGGTACAAATAAGCCACTTCTGACGGAATGAAGGCATCCTCTGTTGAGGAGTCACCCAACAAGATTTGAAGGCAATAATGCTCTAAGTCTGCGAAGTCGACAATCGCACGTTCTTTCTTCTTCTGTTGGAAACGTGTGCGGAATTCTTTAACGAGCACCATGAGCTGGTCGACAACCGGGCTCAAGCGGTTCATATCTTGCAAATGAGCATCCAAAGAACGAGTAAACCAGTCTTCCTTCAAGCTATTCCAACGTTTCTTATAGCGGTCTCGTAGCTTCTTCACCCGTTCTTTCTTGTCCTCTGAACACTCAACCTTCTTCCCAGATAGCTTCTGGAAACTACCGGATTGTTGCATATAATTCTGGAGCTCGCTCCAAGACTGATCGAGCAGCCCTAATGCCTCTGCCATCTTAAGGCGGTCGTCATCGATTGCCTCGGCATAGTGATAAGGTCCATCACTTTCTCTGGTGAGCTGAAGCGCTTGCTCTGTTTCTTGCATCATTGCCTCCAGCTGACCCCGGACATCACGCTTAAGGATGGGAAGCCAGGACAGTCCCTCTTCTCCTTGATCAGGTGATACTTCATACATACGCTTGACGCCTTCCATCCACGTATCTGGATTTGGATTCTGCATCGCGAAATCATACACATCAAGCATCAGTTGCTCCACTTCCACATCACTACGGTCACTCGAGAAGCGGTCAACTACTTCAAAGAAACGATCTCGCTCCTCCCCTTCTTTCCCATACCACTCTTCAAACAAATCTTCGACTATTTCTTGGCGTAGAAGGTCCGCTTCAATCGTATCCGCAATCCGAAAGCCAGGATCTAAATCAAGCATATAGGCATAGCTTCTCACTACATCAAGACAGAAGGAGTGAAGCGTTGAAATCGATGCGCGCTGCAACAGCGACAATTGTTTCCTAAGGTGAGTGGAATCTGGATATTGAACGAGTGCTTCCTCTAACGCTTCTGCCACACGGTTACGCATCTCCTGGGCAGCTGCATTCGTAAACGTTACAACGAGTAACGTATCAATATCTGTTGGGTTGTCTTGATTTAATAACTTCTGAATGATTCGTTCAACAAGAACGGCTGTCTTCCCTGAGCCTGCGGCAGCAGCAACGAGCATATCCGTCCCGCTCGTGTAAATGGCTTCTTCTTGTTCAGGTGTCCATTGTGGCATTATTCTTCCTCCTTCCGCACAATCGTTTCAATGATTTCATCATCCTTCATCGGCTTCAGCGTGCGGTAGTTGTTTTCTTCTAACGTCGGGTCAAATTGGCAGACCGATTTGAATGGACAGTGTGTGCAAGCCACTTGTTGGTCTTTCTGATAAGGATTTAAGTTTACTTCACCTTCTGTAATGGAACGACCCGCCTGACCCATTAAGTCACGAACGTATCCTTGCAGTTCTTGAAACGCGACTTGCTCTGCGGTATGAGAACCTTTACGGAATCCACCGGCCTTCTTGAGTCCTGCCGGGACAATTTGACTCACGCCGCTCTCAAGGTTCGTATCCATCATCTTCACAATATCCTCATCTTCAACGAGCAAGCCTTGCATCTTAAACTTCTTGAAGATTTCCTCTTCAATATCGGCATCCTTCAACAAGGCATTCTCAGAAAGTATTGGATTGTGGACGTGGAAGTAAAGCACACCTGCAGGAGAAGCTTCTGCACCAAGCCACGTTTCCGCTTTCGATAAGACTACATCTAAATAGGCAAGCATTTGAAGCGCAAGACCATAATAGACTTCCACAAGGTCAAGTCCCTTCGCGCTCGATTTATAGTCAATGATTCGAAGCAACAACCCCTCATCACCAAGGGCACGGTCAACACGGTCAATCCGACCCCGAAGCTGCAATTCATACCCGTTCCCTAAGTCTAAGTTTAGTGGCGGAATCTTCTCATCTGGTCCGAATCCTAACTCCAATCCTACAGGAGCAAACTGGCTTCGTTTCGCTTGTTCACTCAGCATATGTGCTGCACGAGCGACAACGCTCTGAAGCTTCTGTTGAATGTATTGATATCGATTCGAGCTGTGTAGAATTTGGTGTTGCAGAATAGGTGAAAGTTCATGTACCGCTCGTTCTGCATACTGGTCAGTATCATGCTTCGTGATGGCGTTCCAATCCTTCCCTTCCACTTGGATCCATTCGGTAATTTGCTTTAATGCCTCATGGAACAACACCCCAATATCCGGAGCATCAAGCTTATAGACCGACCGCTCTTGTAACCCTAGACCGTAACGGGCGAAATGTTGGTATGAGCAACGGTAATAGGTTTCAAGACGCGACACACTCGCTCGTACATGTTGCTGATTGTGGAGCTGCTTCGCTGTGTCTTTGCGTAAATTCTCAGGCGTATTCTCATAGAATAGGCTCAGCAAGACACGTTTCGTGTCTTCTACATTCTCATCCTTCTTCATATACCAATGAAGTACGTCCCACCAAATATCGTCCATCGGATAGCCACGTAAATACCGAGACAGCTGAGCAGATAACGTGGAACGCGTCTTCTCAGGCGTGGTAATAAACCGCTCTGTTTCCTCGTGTTCATCAGAATCCTGCAGCAGCAACTTCTCTTCGATAGATGGGAACATTTCAAGCACACGCTTCACCATTGGCGCCGGTGTCTTCGACTTTCCTTCCTCATTACTAAGGGGGTAGCTGACCCATAAATAGTCAGCTGCCGCAGTAAAGGCGAGATAGACGTAGAAATGATCATCGAGTAGTTGTCGCTTACTGCTATCAGCAAGAGCGAGCCCGCTTTCTGATAATAACTCCCGCTCACGTTCTGAAATAACTCCTTCTGATTGAGGCTTCATCGGCCACATACCTTCATTTACACCGAGCAGGAACGCACATTTAATCCCCGTAATTCTTGAACGGTCGACATTCCCAACAATAATATGATCCATGCTAGGGGGAACATGGGCGAAGTTTAACGAATCAAATCCTGATTCCATTGTCGTTCGATAAACGTTCATAGATAATGCCTCTTCGCCAACCATTTCAACCATTTCATCCATGAGACCAATCACTGAATCCCACACTTGCTCTTGCTCTCTGGAACGTTCGATTTCACCTTGCTCATCGAACTCATCTCTCCATTGATCAAGCTTTCTTGGAACACCGAGCTGTTCAAGCCAAGTAAATAGGACGACCGTACGCTCACGTACTGTACGTGCTTCTCGGAATTTCGTATCCAATGGTTCAAGCGCATCCACTACCTGCTGGCGTAGGCGATTCATCCGTTCTTCCTTTCGTTTCTCCTCATCTGTCTGAGAAGCCTGATCAAATCCACGGAACCGCTTAAAATGCCAACGCTGGTCTGATAACCATCTCGATTTCGTACGGATACCGTATTCAAGCACATAGTTCTCAAGCTCATCAATCGCTTCTTGTGTGAGTGGGTGTTCATCATCCGTAGCTGGAATGAAGTCGGTCTTTAATAATCGGAATAACGCATCGTAGCGCCAGTTTCCTTCAATGACTTCTAAAGCTGACCGCAGCAATTCAATTAATGGGTGGTTGAGCATAGTCCGTTTCTCATCGACGAACACAGGAATTCGATAATCCCGGAATACCGTCTGAATCAAGTCGTGATACACCTCAGGCTCGCGAATTAAGATGGCCATATCCTGATACCGATAGCCATGGTCCCGAACGAGCCCGACAATCTCCTGTGCAACCCCTTCAACTTCCGCACGCGGATTTACAGCTTGCGCCACCGTTAAAGGAACCTCTCCTTGATAAGGAGGGGCTGGCCGTGCATTAAAATAATGCTCCAAATGCTGAAGGCCCGATAAGTAGTGGAAGCGTCCAAATTCTCCGTCCAAATACTTAATCTCTGAAACGCCAATCCCTACTTCCTGACCCGTCTGCTCAATCACCTGATACGTGTGGCCAGTTTGATAGAACAAGTCTAGTTCATCAATGTCACCATAACGAGGTCGGTCGAGCGTCAACGTAACCGACGTTCGTGTCGCCTTCTTCATTAGCGCTTGGATGACCATCAGTTCTTGTGGAGTAAAACGGTGGAAGCCGTCTAAATAAATTTCTGCGCCATCAAGGAAGCTCGCCTTCTCAAGCTGGTCGATTAACAATTGAAGCATGTCTTCATTGTCTATGTATTGTCCGCTCATCGCCTCTGTCATGTGCTCGTAGATATACAGCATGTCTTCAAGCTTATGTTGGAGCGTCTGTTCTCCTGGATGCTTATGCTGGAAGCGGTCCATATTCGTCAGTTGTTCCTGTAGTAGAGTAGGCGTGACACGGTAGCGCTTAAATTCCGTCATCATCGTCTCCAACTGCTCCATAAATCCTTGCTTCTCAATCGCCTTTTGGAACACATTCCAATCTGACTTTCGCTCTTCCGCAATTTTACGAAGCATCATCTGAACTCCTGTAGAGCTAAGCATCTTCTTCGTACCGCCACCAACCTCCTGAAAGACACGCCAGGCGAGTCGGGAGAAGCTAAGAACTTGGGCTCTGATACTCCCTTCCACTTCCCCGTCTTTAAGAAGGGCATACTCCTGCTGGAATGTCATTTGGTCAGGAACAATGTATAGAATAGGTGGACCATCCGGGCGCGCTTTCAACTCTTCACGAATCTCATGTAGAACATGAGTACTCTTCCCAGACCCCGCACGGCCTAATAAAAATCGAATTGACATGTCTCCCCCTACCTTTCACCAAATCTTGAATTTCGGCATACGATATGACACGTGCCCATAAGGAGGAGTCGTTATGAATCGCTCACACCTTGCCGCCTGTGCCTTAATCGTGACCGGTATTTTCATTGCTAGTAATTTATATTTAATGATTCCTCACGTTGATTATTTATCAGAAACCTACAATGTGACGAAGACGACAGCTTCACTTGCCAGTTCTTTGTTCATCTTCCCTTATGCCATCGGTCTCTTTTGTTTCGGTCTGCTTGCTGACCGTTTGCCTCACCGACTGATCCTGTTAACAGGAATTCTTGGCCTTGTCTGCCTGACCTTCGTAATCGGAACTGTAGATAACTTTGGACTATTTCTCCTACTTCGCGTTCTACAAGGGTTACTAGCAGCCTGCTTTGCCCCTACCAGCTTTGCGTACACGTTCCTCCATTATGATGGGAAAGAGCAAGCCTTTGTGATTGCCATTATTAACACTGGATTTCTCTTCGCAGGGATCTTTGGTCAGATGTACGCGGATGCTGTATTTACGTGGTTTAATTTCAGTGCCATCTTTTACGGGTGTAGCCTTTGCTATCTTCTATGCTGGATTGGTCTTGCTTCATCCTTGGCTAAACCACGTGACGCGTCTGTTACAAAGCCAGTTCCAATCCGTTCTATTGTATCATTTTTTCGCTTTTCACCCTTACAGAAGCTGTACGTTACAGCCTTCTTTTTGCTCTTAACTGTCATTGCCTTTTACGGAAGTCTCGAGCTCTATCTTTCCACGCATCCATCCTTCCTTCCCTATTCCTTGCAAACGTTCCGTCTCATTGGATTGCTTGGGATTATTCCTTCATTCTTTGCCGGTCCACTCGTAGAGAAATGGGGGGCACGACCGTTACTTGTGAGCATGCTCCTGCTCATGTCAGTTGGCTTCCTCTTGCCGTCGATTGCCTTTCATCCATGGACATTGCTCCTTGCCTCTATTGCAATGATTGCTTCCACGTCACTCACGATTCCAATGGTCATTATGTTAATTGGCTTCTACGGAAACCGTGCTAGAGCGACCGCCATTTCTATGTACTCCTTTATCTTACTCACCGGAGCGAGTGCAGGAAGTATCTTAGCTACCTTCATTCCTGTTCAAGGAGTGATTGGTGCAGCACTCATTGGATTTGTATTTCTCGCCATTACCATCCAAGGGCTGAAGATTCATCAATCTCCGCTAACTATCCAATCATAATGCGCGTTAACAGCACCACTCCTGTTGTAGAAGTCACTTAAACTAGTCAGGTGGCGAGAGGAGATACTTGCCTCTTGCCTCTAGTTTCATGAACTCTTCCTTATGAATATCATAAAAAAACGAGTACAAAATCATTTCGATTTCATACTCGATTCCTTATAGACGATACGTGGTCTTTATAAGAATGATAGCGAGACCTGGGAGATTGGCCAGTAACGAACATCCACCTTGCCGACGATGCTATCAATTGGCACAAATCCAAAGTAACGACTGTCTAAGCTTTCGGCCCGGTTATCGCCAAGAACGAACATAGAGCCATCCGGTACCGTCTTTTCTCCAGTCACTTCCGTCAACGTGAAGTCTTGCGTAAGGGCTTCTCCATTCTCTGGACGAAATGGGTCGAGATAATCCTCATTCACCGCTTGTCCATTTAAGTAGAGCGTATCTTCTCGATATTCAATCGTATCACCAGGTAACCCAATGACACGCTTCACATAATCCTCTTGCTCATTGTAATGAAAGACGACAACGTCCAAATGATTCACATCGTTCCAATCGTAGATAACCTTATTGACCATGAGTAAATTTCCATCGTAGAGCGTCGGCTCCATCGACTTCCCATCCACTACGTAACTGGCAAACAAATAGGAACGGAACAAGAGCGCAAAGACTAACGCAAATAAAACCGTCCGCATAAATCTCATCGATTTTTTCCAGGTCATGGTTTTCTCCTCCGTATGAAGTTCTACCACCATTTTACCCAGATTCGAGAGACCTTAATCCCTTACGTGCTCTCGCTCCTCTGTCCGAACCTTTAATCGTTGTTCAATGTATTTCCCAACAACCCAGAAGAGTAGAATGCAAATCCCTACAATAAGTGTACGTACAGGATGAGCCGTAAACTCCGTAATGCTATGTCCCACAAACGCAATCGTGAAGATCATCACGGCTTTCCCCATAACCACCGCAAGCATAAACTGTTGCACACTCACCTTAGATAAACCTGCTACAACGTTAATGATAGCCGACGGAGAGAACGGGAAGCACATTAATAGGAACAGTGGGCCGAATCCATGACGTTCAAGCCAGGCTGTCACCTTTCGAACCCGCTTATGCTCACGAATAAATTTCATAAATCGCCAATCGCCAACTCGCCGTATGAACAGGAATACAACAAATGCCCCCGCAGCCGCCCCAATCCACGAATAGAGAAAGCCAAAGAACAACCCATAGGCAAGGGAGTTCCCAAGCACAAACGCAAATAGCGGCAGAAACGGAAGAAACGCTTCCAGAAACGGCAACAAGATACCAGGGATGGGACCTAACTGCGCATATTGATCGAGCAAATCAAGAAAAAAATCATCCAATGTATCATTCTCAAACATTCTCTTCAAATCCTGAAACGTAAGATCTGTCAAGTTCATCGGCTCGTTCTCCTAACTAACAAACGGAATCTTCTCTCATTGTAATAGAAAGTATTCCCTTTGCCTATCCCATCCCACACGTCCTGTTGTACACCTTTCCAAAAGTTTCTGTTCTTTATTCGTTTGTATTCTCATAGTAATGGGGTATAATAGAACAAGTGTTCGTATATTGTTAGGAGGGAAATGAAATGCAGTATCTAAATGAAGAGGAGCGGGAACTAGCGACTCGATACTTATTTCTTTCCATGGCCCTCGTTGTCATCCGCCAGGACATCCAAACCATCGAACAAGGTTCCTTCAAGCTAAAGGAGCCTTACGTAGAATTACTGCGTAAAATGGACCAAAAAGGAAAAGCCGAGCGTCGATACGTTAAAGAAGCCATGAACAAAAAGCAACTACATGTCATCTTGCTAAATAAAAGTGACTCGTTCACCTCATACCTCTTTACGGTTCGTGGGTATGAAGAAAAGCGCAACTACTTTAACCCTGCGATTAAGAAAAATGTGGAGAATATCTTCTATGAACTCATGCGGAAAGTGATGCAGCGGTACGATGGGTATACGAAGAGTGGGTAATTAGGAGAAGTGTTCTGCGACACGGTCGTGGTTTACCCGCTGGTACGCCTGCAACCGTTCGTTTAATTGGAAGCGAAACTGAGCCGTTCGCTGAATTTGGTTTAGAATCGACCCATGTGACACGGGCAATTGAATGGCTGTGCCATTTGTGAACGTAAGTAAAGTCCGTTGATCAGGCATTTTCTTTGTTGAGGAAATGTGGGAATGAGAAATCCAGGCGCAATCACTATTCTGAGGAGAAGTAGTCGGGAAGAAATACATGCCGCTCGTTGGGTCAATCACAATCGGGGCCTTGTGCGTAATGCCGCATACGTCCTTTGTTCCATCTTGTCTTCCCTTCAAGCTCGACCCAAAATATCGGCAGGAGCGATCGACCAACGTTTTCGGCGTTGCTCTTACATAATGATTTCCTTCTTCCTCGAGAACTTCAGAAGCACCGTTGACACCTTCAAGTTCAGCCGGAAGGATTGCTAGCGTGTAGGGCGACAATTCATAATTTCGAAGCATATGAACCAAATAAGATCACCTTTTTCCATGGAGTATAGTCTTGCTTCTTTCCATTCTTACAGAAAAGGTGTGAAAATCCCACATAAAATTCTTTCTCCATCTATAAATGAACGATTTTCCAAAAATCGTTCAGCTTCGCATTATAGCTTTGTTATACTAGACATACCTAGCCATTCATCCTTCAAATCCTCCTGATAATCATGGCAATGAAACGAACACCCACGATCATCCATCCCGAAATCCGGATTTAAAATGGTATTCAACTCTAATTCATAGGCGAGATTGTCCATACGTCTCCCTCCTTACACATGTTCTTCTTAGCTTATACCAAACTGGTAAATTTACTCATACGAAAGGAGATTACTTATGTGGTGGAAACGAAAGAAGAAAACAGAATCAGCGGACGTTCCATCGTGGCCCAATCGTGAAGTCAGCCTCCATGAAGTGCGCGATGCGCTCCGGGCATTTAGTGACCACTTGCCACAAGGGGTTGAAATGGGTACGGTCATTAATCACGATTTAACACTTAACCACGAGCTACTCGCCCCCTATTTGAAAGCGGTGCCAACGAACACCTTCTACATGTCGAAAGAAACGTATGAGTTATTTGAGGAGAAGGATTACGACCTGGCCGTTGAACTGGACCTGATTCAACAAGCGGTCGACAAATACATCATGCAAACGAAGGAACTCCCAGTCATTGAAGGCGATCCGTATCGGAAGGTGAGCTTCTACAAACTCGAAAGCCATCACCTTCTACCTGAACGCCCAAATCGAGACTACTTCATCACAGAAGAGGAACACATGGTCACATATAAGAAACGATAAGCAAAGAACCCCAGCCCGAACGTTTAATCGGACTGGGGTTCTTTATGTACTGGTGGAAGACGAAGATCATTAGAACACTGCCAATGAAGGTTCCCTTCCCCTCAATCTAAGATCGTTGACGTACCTTGTAGTTGCTGATCACTGTGAACAAATAAAAAAAGAGCCAATGCATGAGCATTGGCCAAAAGAGACGACTGGTTAACTTTTGAGTGAGGGAATTAATTCGGTGAACACTACTTGCTCACCTATCTAACCATTTAAGAATGCTTAGATAACGGAAGACTAAGTTAGCACCCCCAACAAGATTGGGTTGGTTACTTAAGTCTTGAGTCTTATTTTAATATAATCTTCTGAAAACGTCACCGAAAAGACTTTGCGGTATGACGCAACTTTTTGCGTCTATGTATCATATTTCCAAAAGCCTTGATATTGAGGTTTTTTTAAGGGGAAAACAGCTCTCCTAATGTATTCCTTTCATTCCTAACCACACCATATGTTATATCAATATAACATACATAGTATTCCTCATCTAACTTTTTTATCCTCTAACATAAACCTAATTACCCATTTCTATAGGAATGATTTCAATTCACATCGAAATACTAAGCTTTCTGAATTCATTATTGTTTCCAAAGTATAATGTGAATACTATTATCTATATAACTTTGCTAGAAGGCTGATCTCAGTTCTCATTTTAATCAAACAAGTTCGGAAAAACGCAAAAAAGAGAAAAGGGCCGTTGCAAGCGACCCTTGTGGTATTAGGCTTGATTAACGCGACTCCGCAAATTCTTCCTCAATATTTTACCGGTTGTGTTCTTCGGCAGCTCCTCTAGGTAATCTAGAGAAACAGGAACTTTGTATTTCGCCAAGTGTTCCGCACAATACTGAAGCAGTTCATCCTCGTTCGTTTCCTCAGATGTGACTACAAACGCATGAACGGCTTCTCCTGTATTCGGGTCTGGTATGCCGACCACTGCGACTTCTGTCACATTCGGATGGGCGTACAGCACTTCTTCAACCTCCCTTGGGTACACATTGTACCCACCTACGAGGATCATATCTTTCTTTCGGTCTACTATGTAGAAGTAGCCATCTTCGTCCATACGCGCCATATCGCCTGTATAGAGCCATCCATCTTTAATTGTTACGGCAGTTTCTTCAGGGAGCTTGTAATAGCCTTCCATCACATTCGGACCACGTACCGAAAGTTCACCAACTTCACCCACTGGAACCGTTTCTCCAAACTCGTCAACAACACGGTTCTCAACATTCCAAATACTTTGTCCAATAGATCCTGCCTTACGAGGACGGTCCGTTGGATTGAAACATGTGACAGGAGCGGCTTCAGAAAGACCATACCCTTCAGACACCACAACGTTAAACGTCTGTTCGAATGCTTCTAACAGTGCCACTGGCATAGATGCGCCACCTGATATGCACAGGCGAATCGTTTCGAAGTCTCCCTCATTCCCATTGTTCGTTTGGATTAAATAATTGTACATTGTCGGAACGCCAGCAAAGATGGTTGGGTTAAGTTCCCTCCCTATCCGAAACACTTCTTGAGGTGAGAATTTCGGTACGATGATGACCGTCCCCCCGTTCATTAACGGTGCATTCAATGAAACAGTTAAACAAAACACATGGAACATTGGTAAAGCGGCAATCGTACGATCCTCTTCTTGCATTTGTAAATAATCGGCAACATCTTTCGCATTGGAGAAAATGTTGCGGTGCGTGAGCATGGCACCTTTTGGCTTTCCAGTCGTCCCAGACGTGTACAGAATGACAGCCAAGTCTTCCTTCTGAAGCTCTGGGCGCTTAAATGAGTCCTCACTGGCAGCCACAACATCTGTAAACGTTTTCATTTTACTTCGTACTTCACCTTTCACATTCATCCCTTGTTGACCTGTTTCTCCTACGATGTAATGCATAACCCCCGTTAATGCTGCGTCCATCGCATCGAATTTCTCCATCAGTAGGTCCATCGTGATGACTGCTTTCACATCTGCGTTGTTTAGAATATACGTTAGCTCATCGGCCGTATAAATTGGGTTGACTGGTATAACCGTCAGACCTAATCGTAACGCACCGTAAAGCCCGATAATGTAATGCGGGCTATTGCCAGCCACAAGCGCAATGTGATCCCCCTTTGTAAGACCTAGCGACTCGAGTCCAGAAGCAAACTTCGTTACGGACATGTCCAATTCCATATAGCTCGTCTCTTTATCCTGAAAGATATAAGCCGGCTTAGTTGGATGGAGCGATGCCGTTTTGGACAGCTGATCGCTAATGTTCATCCTTCATCCTCCCTTATGAATGAATAATCATTCACTACATAATAACGTTCATAATTATTATAAAATACAGACAATTATTGAGCAACTGTTATCCCAATAAATCGACATTCATTGACTATACAAAAACAAGGATGCCGTGGGCATCCTTGTTCAATCATCTTCTTAATAGATAAGCTGTAAGAACTCATCTCGTGTAATTTTACCTAGGTAGTGAGAGATATCGAGATCTGAAATGGCGTCAGCAATTGCGCTTCGATCATAGCGGGCACCAATTAGACGGTCTTCAATATCCTTCACATCCCCAACGCCGAAGAAATCTCCGTAAATCTTAGCATTTTGGATTTCACCCTTCTTCACATCAAGACGCACATCCACCGTACCTGCATCAAAGCGATGGGAGTGCTGAATGTTTGAGGATGGAGACTTTCCGTAGTTCCATTCCCACGTTTGATAGCGTTCTTCAGACAGACGATAGACTTCCTTCCAATCGCTCTCTGAAAGCTTGTACTGTGGTACATCTTCTACAGATTCAACATCAAAGATATAGCGAAGGATCAGTTCCTTGAACTCCTGCATGGAAATCTTCTCATCTAGATATTCAGACACGTTCGCCACACGACTGCGAATGGACTTGATTCCTTTGGAGCGGATTTTCTCCGATTTTACTTTCAATGCGGAGACAACGTTCTCAATTTCAGAGTCGAACATTAGCGTCCCATGGCTAAACATACGTCCCTTTGTAGAGAATTGCGCATTCCCGGAAATCTTACGCCCATCTTCAAGCACAATGTCGTTACGACCTGAAAGTTCAGCTGTCACACCAAGCTTCTTCAACGCATCGGTTACGGGCTTTGTGAACTTAGCGAAGTCATGAAAGCTATTCCCATCATCCTTCGTTAGAAAGCTAAAGTTCAAGTTTCCAAGGTCGTGGTAGACAGCTCCTCCACCAGAGAGACGACGAACAACGTGAATGCCGTTGTCCTCAACATAATCTGTATTGATCTCCTCTATCGTGTTCTGGTTCTTCCCAATAATGATGGAAGGCTCATTTATATAGAAGAGGAGATATGTATTATTATTATCAATTGGGAGATTCTTCAACACGTATTCCTCAATGGCAAGGTTAATGCGTGGATCATGAATCCCCTCATGATCGACGAATAATAGCATCGTTTATTCCTCCTTCTTAGTACGATTCTATTTTAATCCAATAGGTGCCCCTATTCAAACTTTCTACCCAAAATAATCCTTACCATTATTTACTTCTTGACATCCATTGAAGCCCTTCATACGCTACTTTAACCTCACCCGAAAACTGTTCACTTGCTTCTGTCTTCAGCTGACTCACTTCACCAAAGTGCGGCAAGTGACTAATCCATAACTCCCCAACTTGAGCTTGATTCGCAATATGACCAACCTCTTCACTTGTCATATGCCCAGGCTTTGAACCATCCATGCCTTTATAGAAATTACAGTCAGTTACAAGTAAATCGGCACCTTCTGAGAATGGGATGAAACTGTCCTTGTAGCTCGAGTCTGCTGTAAATACAATCACTGATTCTCCATCTGTGATCCGTGTGGCGTAACAAGGAACGGGGTGGTTTGTCTTCATAAACGTCACAGTGAATGGACCAACCCTAAGCTCGCTTGAAGGATCATATGAGATCCCCTCTGTATAGTCGTGCGTTAAGCTATCGAAGCCTGCCTCATCTTCTTGGTGCCCATATATAGGCAGCACCTTCTCTGTTCCTCCTATGGCGTTTTGTACCTTGTGTGCATACTGGAGCGGACCAATATCGGCTACATGGTCGAAGTGGTAATGGGTAATGAGAACCGCATCGAGATCCATGATGGATTTACGCTCCTGTAACCGGGACAGCGCTCCACTCCCGCAATCAATCATGAGTGTAAATCCATCCTTCTCTACTAAATAACTTGACGTCGCTTCCCCTGCACCAGGATAGCCACCCCAGAATCCGTTTACTGTAAATTTCATCTCACTCACCCTTTCAAAAAAAGTACAAGTTGTTATAAAACAAACTGTTGCTTTTATCGTCCTGTTATAATACAATGATACCATAATCAACCAATCAAACATTTGGAGGGATTCACATGTTGCAAAGCGCACTCGAATTTTTCAAAAGTCTTCCGAAGAAGAAATGTTCCGATTGTGGCACAGACATTAATGAACAAGCGGATTGCTACTCCAACCTCTGCGAAAAATGTAATCATCCAGCACGCTAACACCCACAGAAACCACTTCAATAAACCTCACACAACAGAAATAAGAACTCCAAACGTTCACATCCCCACCATTACATGCTGGGGATGTATTTATGTACAGACGGCCATCTGTATTACAACAGATCACTCATCGTCTGTCTCTTGAAGAAGCTGCTGGTCAATGGCAGTCGTATCTGCATGACCACCGAACCAATCACTCAACTTCTCTTTCGCCTTTTCCTTCGTCTCCTCGTCGATATACATAGCAACTTGAATCAATGCCGCACCGATCACGGTTAGATCATCTGTATACCCTACACCAGCAGCCACATCTGGGATTAAATCAAGGGGAAGAATAAAGTACCCGAGCGCACCGATAATTGTAGCTTTCGTTTTCTTTGGTACTTCTGGTTTTTGTAGGGTGTAGTAAAGCAAGAGGACGCTGTACACGACAGAGCCGCCCGCTTTCTTGCCATACCTTCGTACTTTGCCCCAGAATTTCTCAGAAGAGTAGAATCTCTTTCCCTTCTCCAGTTTCTCTTGAAGCTGCCCCTCATCCATTCCCTTATCATTCCGCATAAACGTCACACCTCCTGTACCTTAGGCTTCCCCTCCTCAATTTAAACAAAACAAGGAAAGCGGTCGTTCAACGCATAAAAAAAGCCCCACCTTGGTTGGTGAGACTTAAGAAATCATTGTGACGCGCTGCTGTGTCGAATCCCGGACGAGCAGTTGGTGCCTGAACACGATCTCTTGCCTAAATAAGACAGATGGATGCTCAATATAGTGGACAAGTGTCTCTACGCAATGCTCTCCCATCTCCGTGACAGGTTGTTCGACTGTTGTGATGGATGGACTCATAAGCAGCGATATCGCCTGATTATCAAATCCCACAACAGCAAGATCATCTGGTACACGCAAGCCTAACTGCTTCGCTTCATGAATCATTCCAGCAGCCACTTCATCTGACCCCGTGAACACTCCATCTACATTTGGATGGTGCTGGACAAGCGAGTGCAGCACGTCCCGACCGTGATCAATGGTATAAGCTCCTTCCATCTTCTCATCCAATACAGGCGATAACCCCGATTGGTTAAGCGCTTTCAAAAAACCTTTTTGTCGATTTTGAGCCACTATGCTATCATTTCCCCCGCTTAAGTACGCCAAGTGACGACATCCTTGCTGAATTAAATGACGCGTTGCCTCATAGGCTGCCTGCTCATGGTCGACATAGACAACGGGCAAATTGGCACCGCGCACATTCTCGTTACAAAGAACAATAGGACCATACGTTAAGTAAGGTTTAATCTTAGACCACTCGTTTCGAACGGCAGTCATAATGACCCCGTCCACTTGCTTCGTGCGTAGCAACTCCAAATAATCCAATTCTTTCTTCTCATCCTCATGTGTTTGACAGATAATTACGCGGTACCCCCACGCAGACGCCTTAATTTCCATCGCTTCAATCAGGTGTGAAAAGAAAGGATTGGTTATGTTCGGTAGTAGTATCGCAATGGTTTCCGTCTTTTGATTTCGCAATCGACGAGCTGAAGAGTTCGGCACGTACCCCAGTAGATCCATAGCTTCCTTCACTCGTTGTCGTTTCTCCTCGGCTACGTACGGCTGATCATTAATCACACGTGAAACCGTCGTACGAGAAAGCCCAGCCTGCTTAGCCACATCCTCAATGGTCGGCATGCTACATCCCCCTTGTTGTAACTTCCGTTTTGAAATCGTTTTCATAGATTCAGTTTACTAGGTTATCAAGAGACTTTCAACCACTTTCTGGATTTTTTATACAATAGTCTGTCATTTATTAACCTTTTTGTTTTCCAGGTAACCATCCTAACGTTTAATTGTAGAGAAAGAACGGGATGAAGAGTGCGACTAAGACTCCGTTGTCTTAAGACAATCATACTCAGTGTCTTTCCATACGACCATTCCACCCGAAACTCAGTATTCCAAAAGAATTAATAACTTCACTCAGGTTTCTATTCTATTTATTACGTCTTTTTTCACTTGAAAAGCCACTTACCTTTATCAACGTTTTGGGTATATCCATATCATTTAAGAGGTAATCTGATTTTGTCTTAATCCCTTTGAGATTTATGAATTGCCCGTCCTGGTCCGAGAAACTGCGACCAGTTCTACACCAGAATGCAAAATGCTCACAATTGTTTAATAAGAGATGGTAGTCTTTTTTTCCAAGCTCGGACTTGGCTCTCCATACTGCCTCTTCAGGTGTATAGAGATTCCCGAACTTTAGACTTTTCTCCACATTTGCAACAAAGAAATATTCTTCGCCTTTAAGGAAATCGTCCATCGTGGTTTGGATAATCGTATTGTTCTTAATATCACTCGGACTTGAGAAGTGGATGACCTCCCGCATTCCAATATAAACACCGTAATGAATAATATGTCCTATGTACCGTCTGACACCGAGTATTTGCCCTGGTCTTAGGTATTCCATTCCCGCTGTTTGCGCAATATTGGAGAGCTTATATGGACGCCTGATTCCGTTTGGTTTTGTCTCAAATATGTATTCCATTTTATCAATTTCGGTGTGCACTTTATTTTTTATGGCGTCAGCCATTAGGTCCGCCCCGCTCCCTAAGACGATACGCAATTCTGTTAGTGGATTAGTATTTGCTTTATTGAAACCCTTCCTACCCCCAAAAACCCCCATCTCCCCACCTACTTTTCCTTTAATTGTTTAATTATAGCAAAACCCTCATTACACAGGTAACCTTAATGACTGATACATGTCGGTGTATCATAAATAAAGTTAAATCTATAATATCTGCATTATTGCGTGTATGGATGAGAGCATTAGGTCACAAGCATGCCCACACCATCGTTGTCCTCATTGCGTGCATCATGATGAACCTTCTCACACAATAATAGAGAATCTTTCACCCATTTACTTTCGTTCGTAGTGGACCAATCGACAGAAATGAAAAAAGACCAAGTTCAGGTCATACGTGAACTTGGTCTTCTCTATGTTCTACTATTGTTGAAGATACGCCAATACCGATTGTACAGCAGCTTCTCCTTGGTCGATGCAATCTGGGACTCCGAGGCCATCAAAGGAAGCACCAGCTAGATACACGCCCGGCAACTGCGATCGCATTTCTTCTCGAATCGTTTCCATTCTCTCACGGTGGCCTACTGTATATTGGGCTCTTGATTCCTTCCAACGTGTAATAAGGGAGAATTCTGGCTCTCCTTCAATGTTCATCACCTTGTTCAGATCATTGAGAACGACGCGTTGGATTTCTTCATCTGATGCGTTTACAATCTCTTGATCAGAAGGTTTCCCAACGTATACGCGTAATAGAGCCTTCCCGTCAGGTGTTGTGTGAGGCCATTTCTTGTGGGTCCACGTACACGCTGTAATTCGGTAGTCTTCATTTCTCGATACAACGAAACCAGTTCCATCAATGTCTTCCTTGATGGCGGACTGGTCAAATGCCATCGCTACGTTCGCAACAGATGTTGCGGGCATCTCTTTGAACGGGGACAGGAAGTCATACTGGGATAGCATCCGTTCCGTTTCTTTATGCGGCGTTGTAACGACAACACTATCCGCTTTAAGAACGGTTCCGTCCGTCAATAGAAGATGGTACCCTGCTTCTTTACGTTGTATGTGGTCTACACCCGTCTCGAAGCGTACCGTTCCCTCATCAAGCCGTTCCTCGATTGCGTTCACGAGTGAACTCATTCCACCTGTCAACGTACGGAAGACGCTTGGCTTTTTCTTTTGTTTCGGTTGTTTAGGAACCATCGTCTTCAAGCCTTTAATTAAACTGCCATGTTCCTGCTCTAGTTGATAGAAGTTCGGGAACGTTGACATGAGACTAAGCTGGTCAATATCTCCAGAGTAAATACCTGAAAGGAGCGGTTCAATTAAGTTCTCTACCACTTCATCTCCTAGTCTCTTTCTGAAGAATAAGCCAAGAGATTGGTCACCAGTTTCCTTACCACGTGGTTTCACGAAATCCATTCCAGCCCGCAACTTCCCTTTCATACTAAAGAGGCCAGAAAACAGAAACGGTCGTACCTGAACTGGAATCCCCATGTAAGAGCCTCTTGGCATCTTATTAAGCTTTCCATTTGCGAGAATGTAAGATTGCCCAGTGGCATTGCCGACAACCGTGTCGGATAATCCGACTTCTTCAATGAGTCGGAATGAACTTGGCTTTCTTGCAATCAAAGAATCTGGTCCGCGCTCGATTGTGAAACCGTCTCGCTCTTCCGTTTTAAGAAAGCCACCGAGTTCCTTGCTTGATTCTAACAATTGAATGCGGTACGGAAGCTGTTGCTCTTTTATGTATTTTTGAAGGTAATAGGCAGTGGCAAGCCCTGTTATGCCACCGCCAACAATTGCGATTGTGCGTTCAGTCATCGTTATCCCCTGCTTTTTGCTTGATTGAGTACGACTTTCGCCAATGTTTCGATAAATAACGGATGCGTGTTCGGCATCTCTGGACGATAATAGCTTGCGCCTAGTTCGTCACAGACAACCTTACATTCGTAGTCATTGTCATAAAGAACCTCTAAGTGATCGGATACAAAACCTACTGGAGCATAGACGAACGTACGATAGCCCTTCTCGTTGTATAGGTCACGTGTTAAATCTTGCACATCTGGCCCAATCCAAGGGTCTGGTGTATTCCCTTCACTTTGCCAACCGATGGCATAATTTTGTATTTGCAGTTGGTCGGCAATTAAGTCTGCTGTTGTCTTCAGCTGTTCAGGGTAAGGGTCGCCATTTTGAATAATCTTCTCTGGAAGACTGTGAGCAGAAACGACCAATACTGCCTTCTCATATTCTTCTTTCGACATCTTCTCATACTCTTTACGAATATGTTCTGTCCAGTACTGGATAAAGCCTGGCTCATCATACCAGCTCTCAACGGATGTAATCGTCGTTACCCCATATTTCTCTGCCTCTTCTTTCGCACGACCGTTGTACGATTTCACACTAAAGGTAGAATAATGAGGAGCTAATACGATTGAGACCGCTTCTTCAACGCCATCTTCAGCCATTTGCTTCACGGCATCTTCAATAAATGGATCAATGTGTTTAAGACCTAAGTATAATTTGAATTCGTATTCATCCTGGTCCGCATTTAGACGGTCACGTAAGGCTTCTGCCTGCTCTTGAGTAATTCGAGCTAGGGGAGAGATGCCTCCAATTGCGTCATAACGCTCTCGCAACTCATCTAATGCTTCCTGAGAAGGCTGTCTTCCCCGACGAATATGTGTGTAAAAACGCTCCAAATCTTCCTCTTTGTATGGTGTACCATATGCCATAACAAGCAATCCCATTGTTTTCTTTGCCATGTTATCCACCTCTACTTCAAAGTTTAGTATCGACTAGTGCTAGGATCTCTTCGAATACGTATGAACCAGTTCTGTTACTTTTCTTAACGTCTCTGGTTTGATTTCAGGTACCACTCCGTGACCTAAGTTAAACACGTAGTTCGGCTGTTCCATACCTTGGTCAAGAATCGCTTTGACACGAGATTCAATCGTATCCCAATCCGATAATAGAATGGCAGGGTCTAGGTTCCCTTGTAGTGCTTTCTTTATTCCCATGCCGCGAGCATCGCGAATCGTCGTACGCCAATCCAGTCCAACTACATCAAGCGGCAGCTCACTCCACTCTTTCGTTAAGTGGCCAGCACCCACACCAAACATGATAAGCGGAACCCCTTCTGGACGAAGCGCTTCGAAGATACGTTCCATCGTCGGTTTAATATAGAAACGATAGTCTTCTACATTTAGATTACCAACCCAAGAGTCAAATACTTGAATCACCTTCGCCCCAGCCGCAATTTGAGACTTCACGTAACGAATCGCCATATTTGCAAGCTTATCCATCAACATGAACCAAGCTTCCGGTTCACTATACATCATCGCCTTCGTCTTGTTGTAATTCTTTGAAGGTCCTCCTTCAATCATATAGCTCGCCAAAGTAAACGGCGCACCTGTGAAACCAATTAGAGGCACATTCAGTTGCTCTTGTGTTAACAATTTAATCGTATCCAATACGTAAGGCACATCCGCCTCTGGGTCAATCTCACCCAACTTCTCCACATCGTGCTTAGATCGAATTGGGTTATGGATAACCGGCCCAACCCCTTTTCTAATCTCTACATCGACCCCAAGCGCAGGTAATGGAGACATAATATCCTTATACAAGACAGCCGCATCCACATCATATTGCTCAACAGGCAACCGCGTCACATACGCACACAGCTCCGGCTGATGCGTAATCTCAAATAAGGAATACTTTTCCTTTAACTTCCGATACTCAGGTTGAGACCGACCAGCCTGCCGCATAAACCAAACAGGAACATGACCCGCCTCCTCCCCTCGAATCGCTTTAAGCATTGTGTCATTAAATGGAGTTGTCATAACGTCTCACCTTTCAATTCGTTCCAATATGTACTCTTCCACCAATATAACGATTTCTATACCACATGTATAGTCAGAAAGGACGAAAGTCAATAAATTGTTGGAATTACCCCCGAAAAGCGGAAGGGGGCGGTTAGGTACGGAAGGCATAAGCGAAGCAACGCAGTGAAGTGCCCTTCCTTCACGGAGTTGAATCGCTTATGTCCGTAGTACCTGCCCCCTGCAGCTAGACACCACGAAAAGCAGAAGCGGCTTGGTCAGGCATAAGACAAGCAATGCAGTGGGGTGCCTTTTCCCCACGGAATTGATTGTCTTATGTCCGTAGTGGCTGCGGACCGAAGCTAGACACGAAAAGCGCAAGGGGGCGGTTAGACCCGTCAGGCATAAGCAAGGCTGCGCAGTGAAGTGCCCTTCCTTCACGGAGTTGAATCGCTTATGTCCGTAGTACCTGCCCCCTGCAGCTGGACACCCTGAAAAGCGGAGGAGGCCCGCTAGACCACTGCGCACCGAAGCTAGACACAAAAGCTACCACCCTTTCCGAAGATGTGAGAATCTACACAAGAACGTTCGTTCACTATCCTATCCCACAGGCGAACCTGGATTAGCTATCACCCAAACATCAATCTAATTGAATGATTAGTAATTCTAATGATAGCTGAGCAGACAAAACCTACACAACAAACGAATAGGCAGTACACACAACAAGGGCTAGCAAATCAATATTGCTAGCCCTTATTGTTTTTAACTTTATGATGGACCATAGAACTCGCTATAACTACTACCACGAAACCAAGAAATACTAGATCGTATTCAAGAAATTCAACTACACGGTTCGCCACAACCATTAGGATAAGCATTAAAATCACTAATATTTTCAGGAGTATATCTGAAACTCTTAACATTAAAGTAATCCCCCCTATTATAAGAATAGTAATGCAGATACCCCACAGTGAGTACGAATCACTGTGGGGTATCTGATATGCCCGTAAATTCGGGTCGACTGTAGTAAACAACTATTAAATCTGATCTGCGACTATCGCTATAAACATACGTTATTTCTCTTTACAACGGGCATCCATACATTCATGGTAGCCTTCTTGTACCTTTTCAGGATAACTCTAGGCTTTCCCTAATCAGTTAATTACGTAGCGAGAATCGAACGTCTACTATATTTGATGGTTGGCCTTCCAACTCAGTAAGACGGTCATACGGAACAACGTAGTATCGAGCTTCGCTAAAGACAGGTACACGGTCTAGCGTATATACTCCTTGCCCTGTGACGGCATCGACCAGTTCATCGTCTTTCCCGTCTTGTTCTTTATAGATTCGATACTCTACCCGCTCGTCACTTGATGGGGACCACGTAAGTCGTGCAGATAAGAACGAGAACGCTCCAAATCTAACTTCACTGCGCACATCGTCTAGCACTGGGAGGTTGATTGGTGGCTCTAGGTCCTGTACGCCATCTGGTTTCGTGAAGGCAGTGGTGAGGTCAGTTTGCTTGTCGTATTCGGTTAAGAAATCCTTCATAAACGTTGTAGGGTACGAACTGCCTCGAGTTAAATAATCTTCGTTGGTTGTTCGATCATATCCCATCCATACGGATCCAACGTAGGAAGGGGTATAGCCAACGAACCATGCATCCTTTGTAGCTCCCTCCACGTTAGGGTGCTGGGTTGAGCCTGTTTTACCTGCTAACGCTTTCTCATAGGTTCCGGCTGATGCCGTCCCTTCTGCTACGACATTTTCGAGCATCCGAGTCATGTTCCAAGCTGTCTGCGACGTAAACACTTCCTGCTGCTCCTCGTCAAACACCTCAACCAACTCACCATTCTGGTCATAGATTTCTACGATGGTATGGGGTTCAATCATCTTACCCCCATGATTGAACGTACGATAGGAACGAACAAGATCAACCGGTGTTACACCATTTTCCAAACCTCCAAGTCCAATGGCCAAGCCTTGGTCTCCTACATCAATTCCGAGCTTACTAAGATAGTCCTTTGAGTAGGATAGCCCCATCTCATTCAACAACCAAATGGTTGAAGCATTCTTTGAAAGTTGCAGGGATTTGTATAAGGAAATTTGTCCTGCATATCGGCCGTCATAGTTGGTTGGTGTGTACGAGTTATACGTCGCTTTCTCATCGGTCAAGAGACTATATGGCTCGTATTCTTCTTGTTCCAGTGCAGGCCCATAAACGGCCAAGGGCTTCATTGTAGACCCTGGCTGACGCTTTACGTTCACGCGGTTAAGGTCACCACGCTCATAGTTTCGACCGCCATGAGCTGCTACAATTTCTCCGGATTGGTCGTCCATTAGAAGAAATGATCCTTGGACACGCTCGCTTGTGCCAGGGAAGTAATCCCCATTCTTCATCATGTCGTAGGAAAGCCTTTGAGCAGCCTCATCTACTCCGACAACAATTCGATACCCGCCTTGCAGCAGTTCTTCCTCGCTCAATTGATACGTATCACTCGCTTCTTTCACAACAAGGTCTACATAGCTATCAAGCCAAGGACGTTCTGACTGGGATACGTGCTCTGTATTTAGGTCGCTCCGTGAATACTTTACAACCTGTTCAGCAGAGAGCATCCCCTCATCATGCATTCGGTTTAACACGATGTTTCTTCGGTCTTTGGCACGCTCTGGATGATCGAGAGGGTCATAATAGTTTGGTCCCTTCGGCATTGCAGCAAGTAGCGCGCCTTGAGAAATCGACACCTCACTTATGGATTCGTTGAAATAATAACGAGAGGCTGCTTCAATGCCATACACGCCGTTTCCGAAATAAATGGTATTTAGATAATATTGCATGATTTCATCTTTCGAAAGAGTCTTGTCGACATATAATGCAGCCATGACTTCCTTGAACTTACGCGTCCACGTCTTGTCATTCGTTAAGAAGAGGTTCTTTACTAATTGTTGGGTAATCGTACTACCGCCCTCCGCTTTCTCCATGGCAATAATGTCCTTGATTAAAGCTCGACTCGTGGAAGTCAAATCCACCCCACTATGCTTATAGAAGTCTCCATCTTCTACCGCGATGAAAGCTTGTTGCACGTGTTCAGGTATTTCATTTAGCTCCACAATTGTCCGATTCTCTTGATACATCTTCGTCAGCGTTTCCCCGTCTTTAGTTTCAATGGTGGAAGCTGTATCTAATACGAATTTCCGCTCATCGACAATCATCTTGCCGCCTAGCAGTAACAGATTATAACCAATTATGAGAAGTAGCAGAAAGGATGCGATTCCAATATATATCCATTTTGCCTGCTTGGATTTCATCCAGTCTGGCAAACGTTCAATCCATGATTTCCAATTCATTTCTAGTTCACCTCTATGAAGTTGTGCTAAATGATCGTATTCAAACTACCTTCTAGCTTGCTTTTTCCAATTCTAGCTTGCTACACTTACGTTACAGAAAGGAGTCGTTACGATGAATGTTTATATGACGAAAGGGACTACCGATTACTTGAGTAAGCTTCAAGCGAACGCTTCTGAATCCATTTGGCTCATGCAGAATGAAGACGGAGCACTTGCCTACTACGAAGGGGACAACAACCCATTCCAGGAGCCACTTACATACGAAGTGGTCGACCATGTGAATGAGCTCAAACAAGAAGGGTACGTTGTGTTAAACAACATCCCAGTCACAGATGAAGGTCGTCCAATCTTTGAAGACCGGTTTAAGAATCGTGCTGGCGCCATTGAAGACACACCTGGCTTCCAGGCAATCCGAATTCTTCGTCCAACTGGTGGGGACCAAACGTATGTCGTCTTTACTCAATGGAAAGATGAGTTGAGCTTTCTTGATTGGAAAGAATCCCAGGCCTTCCAGAAGGCACATCGCAACAACGGACCACAAAGCAAGGAAAAGCCTTCTTACATTGCAGGTCCTTCCTACCTTACAAAGTATCATATGAGTTCAACACAATAAAAAGTCGGACAGGAATAACCTGTCCGACTTTATTATACGAATAAGACCCCTATTTTGTTTCATCCAATACATACTCGTTAAAGAATGCCTCGAAATTCTCCTCTGGCTGAGACCCAACAATACGCTTTACTTCTTCCCCATCTTCATAATGAACAAGTGTTGGCGTACTTTCAATCCCATACTCACCCCACGCATTTTCAAATTCAAGCAAGTTTAGCTTCTTCATATCCACACCCATATCTTCTGCTAAAGGTGCAAGGATTGGTGTTGTGTTCTGGCAGTGGATGCATGTTGGGCTATAGAAGTATACAGTCAAGTCTTCCCCATTGTTAATCTTTTCATTTAATTCACGCGGCAAGATTTGATTGTCGTAATTCTCATCATCTAATTGATCGACCGTTTCTGGGTGAAGGTTATCTTTCTCATAAGGATTTCCTTCAGACGCCTGACGATTCTGTAGTTGAACGACTGTAATTAATGTCCCTAGAAGAAGGACAATAACGGCTCCAATGATAATCATTTTCTTCATATTAAGAACTCTCCTTTATTGTACGAAGTAATACAAGGTGTGTAAGGAAGATTACCGTAAAGGCAAGTAATGACAGGAATGGAATCGTAATAAAGCCACCGTAATTGATAAATTGAGTGGTACATGGAATAATTCCACATGCCCCGCCTGTTTCTTGTAAAGCCGGAAGCTTCTGCACACCGTAATGATAGACCGCAACTAAAATTCCTATTCCACTCATGAACAACCCTGAATATGCGATGCGGGCATCTTTCTTGGCGACGGCAAGGCCGTAGATGACCACGAGTGGATACATGAGTACCCGTTGGAACCAGCAAAGTTCACACGGTACAAATTTCATAATTTCAGAGAAAAATAAACTCCCAAGCGTTGCAATAAGGGCTTGCCCCCAAGCAACCAATAATAGATTCTCTATCCTCTTCATCCGGACACCCCCAACCTATCCTTCAGTATAAAGGAAATCCCGAGCTATGTGTGTGTCGATTTATCAAATGGTGTCATGATGGTTCGTTGAGTTACAACTATGTAGAGATTCACCCATCCCACAAGAAAGAGGTAGCCATAAGCGAAACCAGCGAATACATCAGATACATAGTGAGCTTGCAAGAAATATCGGCTACCGCCTAAGAGCACACTCCAACTAATTGTAGCTAAGACGAGTAGTCTTCGTTTAGAGGCAATGGAATACAATGAACCAATCACTAAGTGACATCTCACTACAATTCGCTTCCGATGTTAATCTAACCACAATGAGTCACGCAATTAGAACAAGCGTCCGATCCTCGGGACTATTTGTTTTCTTTCCACTTCAAACCGTTCATGACATTCTCCTCCCGAATAAAGTGTATCCTAATCCCCTTATGATGTTTAGAAAAAGTTTCGCAGGGTATCGTATAGATGTGAAATTTTTTGTTAGGGGTGAATACTGATGGATCAAAAAGTAGAACAGTTAATTGAAGGACTCAACACAGACCTTGCACACGAATACGCAGCAAGCATCATGTACACGTATTACGCAGCTACTGTACAAGGACTTTACTATCAAGTATTAAAACCATTCTTTGAAGGTGAAATTGGCGACGAACAAGGACATGCCCTTTACCTTTCTGAGAAGATTAAAACGCTAGGCGGCACTCCTACAACAACACCTGCAGAGGTTAAACAGCTTACAGATGTGAAGGATATGCTTGAAGAAGCACGCCGCAACGAATACGACACAATCAAACGTTATGAAGAACGTCGCTCTCAAGCTGAAGAACTTGGTTATACAGAGCTTGTCGTTAAACTTGATGACATGATTGCAGATGAAACGCACCATATGGAAGAGATGGACCGTCTACTAGCGGACCCTCGTCTACAATAAAGTGAAGAAAGCCCCTCATTCAGAATGAGGGGCTTTTTTTACTGGGACAGGGGGACAGGTTTCTTGTCCCACATTCGAAACCTTGCGCCATAAATGCTATACTTTTCCAAAAAGGGAGGGATCGTGTATGTTGCAACAAATCTTCAAAGATGTGGACTCGTTATACGAAGAAATGGTAGAGATACGTCGGTACTTGCACCAGCACCCTGAAGTTTCATTCCATGAGGAGAAGACGGCTCAGTACATAACTGACTATTATGACCGGCTCGGCCTACCTTACCGAAGTCAAGTTGGAGGGAATGGAGTGATCGCCACATTGAAAGGTGGCAAACCCGGCAAGACGGTCGCGCTTCGAGCCGATTTCGACGCGTTGCCTATTCAAGATGAGAAGGAGGTACCGTATAAATCAACGGTACCAGGTGTGATGCACGCATGTGGCCACGACGGGCACACCGCGTCCTTACTCTGTCTCGCCAAAGCGCTCGTCCCGTATCAAGACGAACTTCCTGGTACCATCCTCTTTCTTCATCAGCATGCAGAAGAATATGCTCCTGGTGGTGCCAAGCCAATGATTGAAGATGGTGCGTTAGAAGGAGTGGACGCGGTATTTGGTACTCACTTATGGTCCAACACACCTGTAGGCGCCATCGAGACAGCTCCGACGAAATTCTTCGCAGGAGCAGACCGGTTCGAGATTACAATCCAAGGAGTTGGCGGACACGGTGCCCAACCCCATCAAACTAAAGATGCGCTCGTCATTGGCTCCCAGCTCGTCACTTCGCTCCAACAAATTGTCAGCCGGAAAGTTGACCCACTAGAGGAAGCCGTCTTAACGGTAGGGACGTTCCAAGCGGGTACGACGTTCAATGTCATCGCAGACTCTGCTAGCCTAACAGGTACGGTTCGTACATTTAATGAGCAGACACAAGATTTAATCATTGTAGAAATGGAGAAGCAAATCAAAGGGATTTGCGCGATGAATGACTGCACGTATACGTTCGACTACTTGAAGGGCTATCCACCTGTCGTCAATCATGAGAAAGAAGCAGCTCTCGTTATTGAATCTGCAGCTGAAACGCCTGGTGTAGAGGAGGCACGTTACGTATCCCCTGTCATGACAGGAGAAGATTTCTCTTACTACTTACTGGAACGCCCTGGAGCCTTCTATTTCACGGGTGCACAGAAGGAAGGTCATGCCTATCCTCACCACCACCCGAAATTCGACTTGGATGAGCGCGCTTTGCCAATTAGCGCGAAAACGCTATTCCACGCATACATGCGTTACCAGGAAGAGAACTAAGTCAATAAGCGGAGGCGGTATCCGGTCATCGCCGCTTCCGCTAATGTATCCATAAGACGTGGGTTCACAACAGCACCAACAATTGCGCCAAACCCCGGTAAGAATTGCAGAAGCTTTGCCAGGTCTAGGGAATCACGGTACTGTTGCTGTAGTTGCCTCCAATCCACATCAATCGATTCCTCCTCATTCCAATTCTTGAGTAGATAGTAGACCTCGCGTTGCTTTTCCCTCTCCGAGAAAGCCATCATAAAGATGTGCAAGAGAAACATTCGTTCCTCTTTCCGATGAACGTCAAATCCATATATCTGTGCAACATCAAAAAGAAACTTCATCTTAATACCTAACAGTAGTGGGAAATCCGTCATTCCAATGACAAGACCACCTGCCCCCGAACCAGCTCCCTGAATCATAGCCGTTCGTTTATACGTTTTGAGTCTCTCCTCCACAAGTGCTTCTTTCTCTTGAAACGTACGCTCCGGGTCTAATTCAATCCGATACACGTATCTGGATGAAGTTAGCGAAAGTTCCATCATGTTTCGGATACTATCTGTTACGACTCGATGAATTCGGTCTGGAATTCGTTTCGTCACCCTGTTCTGCCATTGCTTTGATGTACGTTGAAACCTTGATGCCCGCTTGTCTAATCGCTTCCCATAGGCCAATGCTTCTTGTCTTGCTTGAGCCTCTTCCATCCATTTCTCTCCTTTATACGTAAACCAGTTCGTGCATTTACTTCATTCTACGATGTATAGTACAAAAAGCCCTCTCCACACTGGAAAGGGCTTCTCTATCATGCGATTCTTCTTGGTAAATAAAGATACACGAGCACATAGCTAATCACAGCTCCTGCTATCCATACAATCGGAATACCAACCCAGTGGAATCCAACAAGGAAAGCTAGGCTTAGCAAGAATGTCTTCACAAGAAGGAGCTGGAATAACCAGCGCTTTATTGCTGCTTTCTTCTGTTCCTTTGTGATTGGATACAACGATGACCACTCTAAATGCTCATGGTGTGACCAGAGCGGCACCATTTGGAATCCACTTAAATAGAGGAAGATAAGGGCAAATACAATTTTCGCCCACACGTTTGGCGCCCACGCTACAAGCGCCACTCCAATGAACAGGAGTCTCATGTACAGTCCTAAATAATCACTTCTAGCGAATGTAATCCGGAATAAATAGTCATACGTCGCAGATTGTTTAAACGAAACGCCTCGTTTAACAATCGGCGTAATCCATGCCCGCTTTTTCACAGGCTGCTTCAAGTGCGGTACATCGGTAAATAAATTCGCAAATCGGTAGAACGACTGCATCCGTGCCTGCTCTTTCTCAATCAGCACATCCCAAGCGACGCCTTTATTTTGTTTCGCCTGAACATAGGCATACATCATAAAGGCAAACAACAAGATCGTCGTAATGGCTGCGAACACCCACTGATTGCTTAGGATAAAGAACAAGGAGGACGTGGTCAGCACGTAGCGAATTCCACGGTCAACCCACTCGCCGTATAAATTACGACTGTTCAGTTCCCACCAATGTGATAGTAAATTCCACGCTTTGAAGATAAGAAGCGCACTAATAAACCCAATGAACATTTCGCGCGGGCGGTCAGGATAAAGCGCGAAATGGAGTGGAGCGAATAACGCTGTCACTAAGATAACGGGGTAAATCGTAGCGGCATAGGTGTATAGCAACCCATTCCTAAAAAAAGTCCCTAATCGGTGTTCTGTCGGCAATAGAAAGACAAGATCCGCTTCCTTTAGCATCGTGCGTAACGGAGTGAACGTCACAAAGATTCCAATGACAACTGCCATAAGAATCGTGCCTGGGAAATTCTCAGGAATGTCCTGTAGCCATTGCCCATAAAAGTACGTAAACAGGACAAAGAAGAAAAAGAGGGCAAATACAAGGTGGTCATTTAGCATGAGCCTCAAATATCTACCCGTCTCCCTCATATGAGCGGATAGTCTTGTTCTCCACAGCTCTTTCGGATCAATCATGGTCATCTTCCTTTGTAAGCTGCACATAGATGTCATCAAGAGTTGCATCCGGCATGTTGAATTCCAGACGTAGCTCTTCAAGCGTCCCCTTGGCTCTTACCTCACCATCATGCAAGATGACAAGTCGGTCACAATAACGTTCCGCCGTTGCTAAGATATGCGTGGACATGAGGATTCCCGCTCCATTTTCTTTCATTTCATTCATGAGCTGAAGGTAAGACTGAATTCCGAGCGGGTCTAACCCTACAAATGGTTCGTCTACAATATATAGGGATGGTTCAACAAGGAAGGCACACATAATCATGACCTTCTGACGCATCCCTTTAGAGAAATGAACCGGGAAGAAATTCAACTTCTTCTCTAAACGAAACTCCTTCAATAAAGGCTTGAGGCGTTGCTGGAATACGTCTTCACTTAATCCATAAGCCATCGCTGTTAATCGTAAATGTTCATGGAGTGTTAATTCATCATAGAGAACAGGCATCTCAGGAATATAGCCAAGTTCACTCCGGTAACCCTCTGGATTTTCTTGAAAGGTCTTCCCATTTATAGAGACAGAGCCTTTCTTCGCTTGCATTAAGCCGATGATATGCTTGATGGTTGTACTCTTACCAGCACCGTTTAAACCAATCAATCCAACAATCTCACCGCGCTTCACGTCAAATGAAACACCATGAAGCACGTTCTTGTTCGTATAGCCACCAACCAGGCTATCTATATGTAATAGTGATTCCATATGTCTCCCTCTCTCTCGCTTCATTACTACAGATTTTATCATCCCCCACCCGCTTTTACCAAAAAAGATGAAAAAAGAATGCATATAAAGAACGCTACCGAGCCATAATACTAGTGAAGGCAACAAGGAGCGGGTCGACAGCCACTGTTTCTTGTTTAGACTTAAGCTATTTGCTTAAATTCGAAATGAGGTGTCAGTGAAAGACTTAATAGCGAATCTTGACCAAACTGGTTAAGTACTTCACACATTCATGACAAATGAGGTGTTGACGGCAGGCATATTAGGGATTTCCGATCACGATTTGAATGAGTAACTCCTACGTGTGCTCATTCTCTAGGTGGACCCCCACCCGTGTGGAAGCGATTCGGTTCTCCGCCCTTGTTGTCCTTCACAGAACAGAGCGTCTTTGGCGCTCTGTTCTTTTTTTGTGTGGTGGGGTTGAAGTGGTTTCCTACTCGTAAGTTTGATACGATAGCGGTAACGAAACGGAAAGAGGAGGAGTAGAAATGAGCCAAGACTGCATTTTCTGTAAGATTATTGACGGAGAAATTCCATCCGCACGTGTATACGAGGATGAAGACGTGTACGCATTTCTAGATATTAGCCAAGTAACAAAGGGACACACGCTTGTCATTCCGAAGAAACACACAAAGAACATTTATGAAACGGACGCTCACATCGCTGAGAAAGTGTTCTCGCGCGTACCGAAGATTGCTAATGCCATGAAAGAAGCCTTCCAACCAGCAGGAATTAATATTCTAAATAACAATGAAGAGGCAGCAGGTCAATCCGTCTTCCACCTACATATCCATTTAATTCCACGCTACGGCGAAGAAGATGGATTTGTTCCAAAGTGGGAAACGCATAGTGACGCCTATTCAAACGACCAACTACAAGACATTGCACGCTCCATCTCGAACGCCATCTACACGGAGCAGTAAGCACAATTAAATTTACTTTTAGGTATAGTTTGTTATAATGAGATTATCTTTCGCAGCTGGTCAAGAGGACACAGCTGGAAGGTGCTCTTTAGAAGAGTTCAGAATAGATGAGGAGAGATGAATGATGAAATTAGACACACGAGTATTGATTATGCTGTCATTGTTAGTTGGGATTGGGGCCGTATTGCACATTGTTTCACCACCTGCGTTGTTCGGAATGAAGCTTGACATGTTGCTTGTCATGATGTTTATAGGTATCCTGCTATTCCCGCAGCTACCTTACGTCATGCTCCTGTCACTTGTTACAGGTGCCATTGCTGCCATTACAACAACATTCCCAGGTGGACAACTCGCCAATATTATTGACAAGCCTCTTACTGCCCTTGTTGTATTTGCCTTGCTTAAAGCAACTCAAAAAGTAGCCAACAAGAAAGTATTGGCTTCTGTCCTTACGTTTATTGGCACAGTCATTAGCGGATCGATCTTCTTGTTCATTGGACTAATTGTCCTTGGAGCAGAAGGTGGATTCCTAGCACTATTCACAGCCATTGTACTTCCAACAGCAGTTATTAATACAGTACTCATGACGATTATATATCCAATTGTACAACAAATTTTCAGTCGCACGAGTCTTTCCCAGAAAGCAGCATAATGCTTGAGCCCTCCTATAAATAGGAGGGCTTTTTTATTGCTCTCACAATCCGGATATCACTCCTCCTCCATTCGCTCCACGTAGATAGGAAGACATACGTCAACTCTCCTTTCTTTCGTTCAAGTTTGACTCATATCTTCCTCAATCCATATGTCCTTCAATAAATAGTGGATGAGCGAATCCTTCAAGGTAATCCTTCTGCATAGCGAATTGAGCCTCTCCCACCCCATAAAACGGTGTAAGAAGATAATCATTCTTCACCCGTAATCTCCCCCATATAATAGAAGTAAACGTTCAAGACGCCACCCATTTCCTTAATCACTTTCCAATTGGAAAACATATACAAACAACAGATCACACCTCTCATGTATCCCAAACCATTATTCATGGAAACGTACTAGTAGACATACGTAAACAATTTCTAACGAGCTTGCTCTTTTTTCTGTTTACATCTAAACAGTTGTTGGGAAAATCGATATAATAAGAGGTAGAAAGGAGTGGTTCACATGGGCAAAGGCAAATCAATTATGATTGGATTCCTCGTCGGTGGTGTAGTAAGCGCGACCGCAACCTTACTTAGCACCCCTTCTTCTGGTACAGAACTGCGGCAAGAGGCGAAAAACAAAGGTGAAAGTATGAAACATACATGGGAGCAGCTCATTACGGAAGGAAAGCAGCTATCAGAACAGATTACAGCTACTTCTAAAGAAGGAGCTGCCATGTTAAAAGACTTATCTCAAGAGCTTCGTCAATCCTTGGAGACGTGGAAACAAACCGTAGAGCCACACCAACGTAAAATCCAAAAGCATTTACAAGATATTGAAACCAGCTTAAAAGACCTTGAACAGAAAGTAAGAGAAGACGAACAAACGACTACGTAATTATGAAGAACCCATGCTCCTGACAACGAGCATGGGTTCTTTCTATTTATTCAGCTGTTACTCATACAATTTCTCCAGATTGTTGATTTACTTCCCCGCGAGAATGAACAAAGGTAGCAACACGTAGAGCAGGATTAAAAACATACTTAAATCGGTCCCCTATTAGTCAACATTTACAACACTCCGCTTATTAACATTTTTATGTTTTTGTTCGATTTCATAACACAACCTTAGACGAACTCTACCTTCCTTTATGAAAAAATCCTCCCCACCAAAAGGCGAGGAGGATGTAACCGTTCTTTATTCAGATTTCAAATCTTCAATAGAAGAAATGTCCATGTAAGATGGAACTACAAGTCCGATCTTAGCACCTTCAAGGTTGGCACCTAAGTCAGCCAAGCTTTCTTTATGCTCTTCGTACAGGTCACCGTGTGTTCCTGGCAACCAAGCACCTACCATTGCATCTGCTTGACCTGAGGAAACGGCTTCCCATTGTCCCGCGTTATCAAGTGCTGTAATTTCTACTTCAAAGCCTTGCTGGGTTAGAACCTCTTTAATGACGTTCGTTGAGGCAATTTCTGAATCCCAGTTCACGTAAACAAGTTCAATACTCTTGCCGTCTACTTCTTCTGCTCCTTCAGTCCATTTAGCTACTTCTTCTTCATTATCTGAAACCCAATTCTTCGCTGCTTCTTCAATTTCTGTACCTTCTTGACGTTCAAGCATAACAGCTTCCATGTCTTCTGTTGTCCAAGCAAATTGGTCTAGGATTGTGTATGCATTTGGCATGTCTTCTTCTAATCCTTGACGTGCCATCGTTTTAATTTGTTCTTCAGCTCCGAATACTTTCTCTGGGTCTTCTAAGTATTCAAGCTCGTACTTCGAGAATTTCCAGTGTGGGGACCACCCTGTAACAATAATTGGTTCTTCATCTTTGTAGGCATTCTCTAATTCTTGTGTCATGGCACCACTTGAAGATGTAGCAACTTCCCATTCAGATAAATCGTAGCCATCCGCACTAACGGCCTTCTCCGCTGCCTTTACGACCCCAGCTCCGGCTTCGATTGCTGTAATTTCATAGTCTAGTTGTTCACCAATACTCTCAGAACCTCCATCAGAAGAAGCATCATCTGATCCACATCCTGCTGCGATTAACGTAAGTGACAATCCTGCTGCCATACCGATCTGTTTCAAGTTTCCTTTAAACATATCTACTAATCTCCCCTTATTACATAGTTTTGTTCTATATAGTCTCCTCATCCTCGATGTGGAGGTACTATTGCGTTTTCTGTGAACTAATGCTTTGTGTGAAACGGTCAATAATGATTGCTAGGATTACAATACCAAGTCCAGCAACAAAGCCTGTTCCAACTTCCGCCCTCTGCAGTCCCGTGATTACTGTCTGACCGAGTCCTTTCGCTCCAATCATGGAGGCAATAACAACCATTGAAAGGGCTAGCATGACAGTCTGGTTAATTCCTGCCATAATCGTCGCTCGCGCCATCGGTAGCTGCACTTTAAAGAGTTTCTGTGTACCAGTTGTTCCGAATGAATCAGATGCTTCAATTAATTCTTTAGAAACTTGGCGAATTCCTAAGTTTGTAAATCGAACCGTTGGTGGTGTGGCAAAGACAACCGAGGAGAATACGCCTGGAACCATACCGATACTAAAGAAAGCAACGGCAGGGATTAAGTATACGAAAGCAGGCATCGTCTGCATAAAGTCAAGAACTGGCGTTAGAATCCGTTCAGCCACTTTATTCTTCGCCATCAGTATTCCAAATGGAACACCGATGATGACACTAATCAAGCTCGCAAAGATGACGAGCGTGAACGTATTCATTAAATCAGACCAAAGTTCCTGATTATAGATGAACCATAACCCAATTACTGAGAAAGCGGTAAGACCCACGTTCTTCGAGATGACAAACGCAATAACTCCGACAATTAGAATGAATAGCCATGGCGGAATCCCCATCAACCAATCTTCTGCAAATATCTCAATAAAGTCGCCAAAATCTTCACGTAAGGGTTCAAATAACCATGAGAACGTTTCCTGAACCCAATCAGTTGCACTAGAAATCCAATCAGCTAATGGAATTTTCGGCATAAAGTTCATTGTTGAAGACCTCCTCATTTCCCGCAAGAGCAGCAATTACAGCTCCACGAACGATAATTCCACGTAGTTTCCCATCTTCTACAACAGCCACTGGTACTTGCGAGTCATGGATGATATCGAATATATCATTCAATGAGGTATCCATACTTACAGTTGGAACGTCCGTCTGTAGAATTTGAGAAAGGTTGTTCTCATTTTGTTTCTTCGCCATGGATGCTTGATCGGCTGTAACGTATCCTTTCAGATTACGTTGACGGTCGATGACATAAATACTTGATATGCCTTCCTCACGCATGCGCTCTAGGGCAACGTTCGGTCCATGTTTATCAATATTAAGCGTCTCTGGGCGCTTCATAATCTGTTGAGCTGTTAACACTTTCGAACGGTCAACATCTTCAACGAACTTCTCTACATAATCGTTAGCTGGATTCACAAGAATTTCTTCTGGCGTGCCTACTTGCACAATTGAACCATCTTTCATTAGTGCGATGCGGTCGCCAATTCGTAGCGCCTCATCTAAATCGTGGGTAATGAAGATAATGGTCTTCTGCATTCTTTCCTGTAAATCAAGCAATTCATCTTGCATTTCCTTACGAATCAAAGGGTCAAGTGCGGAGAACGCTTCATCCATAAGCAGAACTTCAGGGTCATTCGCAAGCGCACGCGCAAGTCCGACACGTTGCTGCATTCCACCTGATAACTGTCCTGGATTTTGCTTTACGTAATCGCCTAATCCTACTAAATCGAGTGATTCTCTCGCCTTTTTCTTTCGCTCTTCTTTGTCCATTCCTTGTACCTCAAGGCCAAACTCAGCGTTTGATTGAATGGTACGGTGAGGGAATAGCGCAAACTTCTGGAAGACCATACTCATTTTCTCACGTCGGATACGACGAAGGTCTTTTTTATTCATTTTTGCGAGGTTCTCCCCGTCTATGTACACGTTTCCTTCTGTTGGCTCGATGAGACGGTTTAATAAACGAACGAGTGTAGATTTACCACTACCGGATAATCCCATAATGACAAATATTTCGCCTGATTCTACTTCGAATGTTGCTCGGTTAACTCCGACAGTATTCCCTGTCTGTTGAAGAATTTCATCCTTTTTAAGTCCTTGATCTAATAAAGGTTGAACTTGTTTCGGGTTCTTACCGAATATTTTTGATAAGTTTTCAACTTCAATGATCGGCACTTTCTTCACCTCTCCATCTTTTCGACTGCGACTTATGAATCATCTATTGAAAGCACGTCGCTTTGTTATCGCCTTTTACACTATATTACGAACTTTACAAATTACACAAACTTTAAATACATTCATTTTCGTTTATATAAAACGTACAGTTTATACTGTATATCCTCAATACATTAAATACTCTTTTTTACTTCCATTTGCTTTTAAATGCTTATCTATTTCATATTTTCAAAAAATTACGTATTCATGTATGGTTAATAATAGAATGGAAAAAGGAGGTTCCTTCCATGGAAAAAGTGGAATCGACTGAACTTTTACAAAACGCACAAGCCCAAACGATCATGGAATTTTCTAAAACGCTTGAGATGTTCGGGCTTACACCAGCCGAAGCAAGACTATTCGTCAGTCTATACATTGAAGGGAAACCGATGACATTAGATGAGATGAGCGAAGCATTAGGAAAGAGTAAGACATCAATGAGTACAGGGATACGAAGCCTGCTTGATTTGAATCTCGTTGAACGAGTGTGGAAAAAAGGAGTTCGGAAAGATTTATACCAAGCCAATGAATCGTTATTTAAACGATTCATGTCGACATACATTAGTCGTTGGACAGAGGCTTGCAATCGGCAAATGAAGTCTGTTCAGACCATTCAGGAACAAGTGGAAGATCATGCTACCGACAACGACAAAGAGCTAAATCATTTGAGAAGACGACTTAAAGACATACTTGAGTTCCATCAATTAATTGAGAACGCTTTCGAAGATTTATATCCGGAATAACGTTTTAGAAGTACATAAGAAGTCTCGGTGCAGCCGAGGCTTTTTCTATGCTTAAATCATTTCTTCCTATAACGTTTTCCTCTCATTTACGACTTGCTGTCGTAGTTATTTACCTTAAAAACCAAAAAAAATTCGAAATCCAACATATTCGAACTTTATAGAAAGATTATTTCTTGTCATAATTAAGGGAGGTCTAACTTACTGCTTGTTGAGGAAAAGAGGCGATAAAATGAAGAATGAATACTCCATGAAAGAAGCCATCATGTTTAGTCATAAAATGGCACAGCTAAGCAAAGCCTTATGGAAATCCATCGAAAAAGATTGGCAGAAGTGGATTAAGCCCTTTGATCTCAATATTAATGAACACCACATATTATGGATTTCTTACCATTTAAATGGCGCAAGTGTTTCTGAAGTATCAAAGTTTGGCGTGATGCACGTGTCAACAGCCTTTAACTTCTCGAAGAAGCTTGAAGAACGTGGTTTATTAACGTTCTCGAAACGAGAGAATGATAAACGAAATACGTATATTCAACTTACAAAGGAAGGCGAAGAGTTGTTGCTTGAAACGATGAAATCGTACAAGCCTGAGAGTAATTCGTTACTTGAAGGCTCGATGCCGTTGAAAGAAATGTATGGTAAGTTCCCTGAATTCCAGGACCTGTCAGCAGTTGTTCGGAAGATGTATGGGGATGATTATATGGAGATATTCGAGCGTACGATGTCGAGCATCGAATATGAGTACCTAGATGAGGACGAATTAACACAAAAGACCCAAGAATCTAATTCAGACGAAACAACGTCAGAATAGTTTCTGGGCCTTTATGTGCTTGAATGTCTTCATTAAGTCAACATACATCTGTTGAGAAATAAGGGCATCCATAACTTCATCAGGATGAAGTTTCACATTCAACATTCCTGCAAAGTGTATCAGGAGCTTCGTAAAATCCATCATACCATCGTGCTTTAGATTGACTAATTCAGCATTTAATCGTTCCAGTAATCTTAGCAGCTCCTGGTACTCTTCTTCATTTAAACCATTCTGAATAATCATTCTGGTAAATGGATACTGTTCAAACTGTTCCATTGAAACAAGTAATCTTATGTAGAAATCCAACTGTTCGACTTCTTTACCCTTCTGTTCCCCATCTGCCACCAACAAATTTCTCTCCTCTTTAATAACCTTCCAAGGCGCCACAATAGGCTTTCTCAGCCCCTTAACCATGTAAGCGAAAATGCTTTTTATTTTTTTACATTCAGCCTATTGAATTCTTCCGTAAAACATCGTATTATTCCATAGGAGTTACGCAAACGGAAGACCGATTCTGCTATCTTCATTCTACTATATTTTACAACTAAATGTCACAGTAAAGGGGGCCGTGGGTATGAACCTAAACTGCTGGAAAACGGTTAACATCAACAAAGATTTTGGTTCTGATCGAATCTTTATGGTTTCATTCTTACTCGGAACATTTTCCTTTATGTTCTTGTATGTTCCATTCTCAATGATTCATCACCAGCCTGCGCTTGAGGATCATGGTCTCTTACCATTGGCACTGGCTTTGTTCCTGCTGCCTAGCATCCACAAGCTCACACACATCCTTCCGCTCGTACTTCTGAACAAGCGCGTTCGAGTACAATGGAAATTTAAACGAGGGTTCTTACCCACGTTTCGTTATAGAGCTAACAGTGCCTTATCTAAGAAGACTTCTATTCTTATGGCTCTAGCTCCTACCTTACTGTTAACCATACCAGGCCTAATTGCCTGCTATGTATTTCCAAATTATTTTGCCTATATTTTGTTGTTTACGTGCATAAACATTGGGCTATCGTTCTTCGATTTTCTATGTGTCCGTCATTTTCTCCGCGCTCCGAGAAAGTGCATCATTGAAAACGCAAAAGATGGGTATGACATTTTGATTCAGAATACAGAGGTCTAACACGTATATTGGGTATGTCACATCGTTGGCATACCCTATTTAATTCCCGCCACTTTTTTCTGTTCAAGTCTTACATTTTTTGATACAGTAATTGCATAGGTGCAAAAGGAGGTTCACGATTTTGACTATATTCTTTGTACCATTTGCGCTAATTGTGTTATTCGTGTTTAATTCTTTAACTCATTCATTGTGTATAAAGACGGAAATGGCGAACGAAAAGCAACCAAAAGTGTTTCGAACCATTAATATTCTCATAACCATATTACTCATTTCATCTTATGTAGAGAATTTATACGCATAAAAAAGGAAGCAGGCGAACTGCTTCCTTTTTTATTTTGCAGGCAGACTTACAAGAAGTCCACCTTCTGAAAGCTCCTAGCTCAAGTATGCAGCACCAACAATGATCAACAAGATGAACAATACTACGATTAACGCAAATCCTCCACCGTATCCGTATCCACTCATGTAGAACACCTCCTTTGCTAGCGCTACGTTATCGTATGCAAAGAAGACCTTGCCCGAATAGGCGGTTGTCTATTTTTTGAAAAGTTTTACGATGGCCCCTACAGTCCTATTGTTTTCTGACAAAGTATGTTATATTATTGCAAGGGTCGGGTCACCCTAGTAGCACAACCGATTACATACAACAGATTAGGAGTGTCTTAACAGATGAAGAAGATGACATTAGCAACTGGACTAGCAGTTGGAATTCTTTCATTATCTGCTTGTACACAGGCAGATTCGTCTGAAACCGTTGCTGAAACGAAGAACGGAAATGTAACAGAGGAGCAATTCTACGAAGAACTTAAGAATCAGCCAAATGCGAAACAAGTACTTCAACAGATGATCATTACTGAAGTTCTTAACGATAAGTATGAAGTATCTGAAGAAGAGATTGACAAAGAAGTTCAATCCATTAAAGACCAATATGGTGAAGAACAGTTCGACCAAGTTCTTCAACAGAACGGCCTTCAATCTGAAGATGACTTACGCGACGCATTAAAGACAAGCCTTCTTCAAGAGAAAGCTGCCACTGAAGGCGTAGAAGTGTCTGATGAAGACATTCAACAACGCTATGACCGTATGTCTACAGAAATTGAAGCAAGCCACATCCTAGTTGAAGATGAAGAAACAGCGAAAGAAGTGAAGCAGAAAGTAGATGAAGGCGACAAGAGCTTTGCTGAACTAGCAGAGGAATACTCTACTGGCCCAACTTCTACTGAAGGCGGTTCTTTAGGCTTCTTCAGTGCTGGTGAAATGGACCCTGCCTTTGAAGATGCTGCTTATAACCTTGAGAAAGGTGAAGTAAGCGAACCTGTACAATCTTCATTCGGCTGGCATGTCATTAAAGTGACGGACAAACGTGAGAAAGAAGACGTTGAACCACTAGAAGACATGAAAGACCAAATCGAACGTGAGCTGAAGACCCAGAACGTGGACCAAGCCGCCGTTCAAGAGAAAATGAACAAATTGCTTAAAGATGCAGAGATTGACATCAAAGTGGACGGGTATGAAGACCTTCAAGAATCCTTCGACCAATCGAATGAATCCTCTGACTCTGAAGAGTCTGGTGAATCAACAGAAGAAGGTTCCTCTGAAGAATCCACAGATGAATCATCTGAAGAATAAAGACAAAGAGCCAAGCGGAATTCCGCTTGGCTCTTTATTTACGTTCCGGATACGCGCTGTTGCTCTCGCTTCTCTTTCTCTTCTTGAATCCGATCCATATACTTTTGACCTTCCTGCTCAATATACCTCTGATTTAACTGATACTCATCACGGTTGGCTCGAAACGCCATATACCCACTGAATAGTGTAAATGCAATAACGAGTAACACCCACCACGGGATTTGTGCGATCATACTTGCTCCCCCTCGTCCTATTTCTAGTACAAGGTATGCTAGAACACATGCAATTATGCTTTCACTCCCTGCTCCTGTTCCAAACGGTAGAACATCCAGTAGAACACACACGCACTCAAAACGGATAACCCACCAAGAATAGAAAAGACGGTTGAGTAGGTAAAGGTATCCGTCAATACAAGGCTTACCGGCGCTAAGAGTCTGCCTAAGGTGAAGCGTAAGCTAGAAGCAGAGAAATATTGCCCGCGTTTGTCCTCAGGAGCTACGCGGGACACAAAGCTCTCCTGGATGCCCACCATCATTAATTCAGCGAACGTGAACACGCCCATGACCAACATGAATACAAGAACACTCTCTGTCATCCCATAAGCGGTCATCGCCACAGCATAAAGCAAGCTCGACCCAATAAACACCCATTTCTCTTTGAAACGTGTCATCACTTTCGTTACATAGACAGTAAACAATGCGACAAGTAAACCATTCTCCGCTAAGACAAGCGAGAAGGCTTCTGGACCAGATACGGTAAGTGTCCAATCTCCAACTGCAAGCAACGTCTGTTCCTCTACGACTTCACTCGTGTAAACCGCAAGTAAAACGTTTAGCTGAAGAAACGCTTGAGAAACAAGAACGCCACCAACGATAAACAACAGAAACGTCCGGTCACGCGCAATGACACCATAGTCGGATAGTTCTTGCCCAATAGCCTTATACCATGGAACTTTCGTTTCACGACGCTTCTTCAAGACGGGGGCGGTTTCTTCCAATTTCACTTGCAACAGAACCGCCAGTGAAATGGTAATAAACACCCCTGTCAACAAGGTTGCGAATCGATACTGATAGAAGACGATACTTCCAATCAACGGCCCTGCCACTACCGCAATATTTAGGGCTGTATAGAATACAGCAAACACATCGGCACGGTCACTCTTAGGCACGACGTCCGCAACCATAGCTCGTGAAGCCGGCCAGTAAAGAGACTGAGCAACCCCAAGGAAGCCAAAGGCGAGATACGTCATAACGGGCGAGTATAAGAAAGGCGAATTGGCAGTGGCGAATAGCATAAATGCAAGGCACTCCCCCAACACGGCGAGCACCATCATACGCTTTCGTCCGAATCGATCTGCACAGTAGCCTCCGATTAAATTAGCAAGAACAACAAATGATTGGGACACAATGAGAAGAAGACCTGCTGTACGGTCTCCAAATGCCCCTTTGAAATAAATCGTCATAAACGGAAAAAAAGACCAGAATAGAAAATTCATCATCCCTTCTCCTAGAAGGCGAATTTTCAAATTCTGGTCCCAGTCACGCAGCCTCATTCCAACCCCTTCTCTCTACCTCTTCTAAGACGGTTCCGTGAACAACGGCTTGTAGAAACGGCGATTGTCCATCGCAAACATTCTGTCTGTAAATTCTCCAGGTTGTACTTTCTCTAAGGCGCGGTTTAACATGTTCATCTTTGCATCAATGTTATCAATCTGGTGAAGAATCTCTGCTTCACGGATAAGGGGCGGCTTCGGACTTCCCCATTCTCCCTTGCCATGATGGCTTAAGATCATGTGTTGAAGCATCGTCACTTCTTCTCCTTCAATCCCAAGTTCCTTCGCCACAGCTCCAATTTCATCCATCATCATCGGAATATGGCCTAATAGCTGACCCTCAAGCGTATAGGACGGTGTCGCCGGCCCTGACAATTCCCGTAGCTTCCCAAGGTCATGGAGAATAACTCCAGCGTAAAGTAAGTCTTTGTTAAGGTCTGGATACAAATCAACCAGTGATTTCGCAAGGTTCAACATGGAGACTACATGATGAGCCAATCCAGACACATACTCGTGGTGATTCTTCACTGCAGCTGGATAGGTTAGTAAACCTTCTTGGTAGTTGCTAACGAAATGTCGTGTAATGCGTTGTAAGTTAGGATTACTCATCTCAAAGATACGTTCTGTAATCGACTCCATGAGGTCTTCCCGACTAACAGGTGCTTTCTCTAGAAAGTCATCTAGCTTCACCCCATCTGTAGGCTGAGCCAAACGAGCATTAAAGATTTTCAACTGGGGCTTGTTGCGGAATTGTGTAATCTCACCGTGGAATTTCACAATTTGGTCTGGGAGGTATGTGGCTTCATCTTCTTTCGTAGCGTCCCACAGCTTCGCTTCAATCTCACCTGATTGGTCTTTTACTATAAGTGTTAAGAAAGGCTTGCCATTACTAGCAGTTCCTTTCGTAGCTGATTTAATTAGCAGGAACCCATCAAATGAGTCTCCTACAGCATATTGGCTGATTCCTGGATTCATCCCATAACCCTCCCCATAATTAAGTACAAAAAGAAGAGCGTGTCAATTCACGCTCTACCATTAGTCGTCCTCAGGAAATTCTTCCTTCGGTACGTATTTAAATATCTCGCCTGATTCCACTACTCGGATAAAGCGCATGAGCCAACGGTAATAGCTTTTCGCATATTCTAGACGGTCGATATCAGACTGGATCTTCTCACGAAGGTCTTCGTCTTCCGTCTTCTTGTAAATCAGTTGCAGTTCAGCAATTGTTTCATCGGCTTCTTCCATGTTTGTTTCTGTATAGTGGCGCCATCTGTTTCCAAAGAGTGACGTGAATGACTTGTACCAATCTTCTTCAGATTTATACAGATCCTTACGTACACCTTTCTTAAACGATGGTTCGACCATCTTCATCTCACTCAAAGTACGAACACCAGTAGACATGCTCGTTTTACTCATTTCGAGGGCATCGCGCATATTATCTAGTGTCATCGGTTCGTCTGAGAAGTAGAGCGTTCCATATAGACGACCTACAGATGAGGTAATCCCATAAACACCCATATTCTTCGCAATCACCTGAATAAACTTTTCAATGGTTTCTTCGTACTTTGTCCATTCTTGATTTTTATTTATATCTGGCAATGGACGACCCTCCACTTGCATTATTCGGCATGTACCTAACGTATTTTATCACTATTATTCCAAATGTGCGAGGTCATGACAAATAAAAATTAAAATTTAATCAGTTTTTTTCGTAAGGTCTACACGTTCTGTATGCATAATAGCGTCACGGCGGTTATTCTAGTAGTTTAGACCTTTCCTCACAACCTTATACAGAATGTTCGTGATTCTTCTACTTCTTTTCCCTTCTCACATGAATCTTGAAACCTTTTCACATGAATTCATACATAGGGCCTAGCAGAGCGGACATGCTAGTACTGAGGTGATTAGGATGCCAAAGCAAAAGAAAAACCCTTCCCAACGCGGTAAGAGCGCCGCTAGTGTGAAAGGCCCTACAAACGGACCTGTCGATAAGTTCCGTGATGAACCAGAGAACCAAACCAATAATATGCAGTATAAAAAACATAACACAGCTGGAGAGTAATCTCCGCTGTGTTATGTTGTTAGTTAGATGTGTTTCGTTCTTTTTTCGAAAGTGTGATGGCCTGACGGATATCTTTGAATAGAGAAGTACGATTGTACATCAGAACTCCTCCTCGGTAAATACGAGCTCCAAAGTATCCGAGGGCAACGATACTTGCAATTAATAGCACAATACTAATGAGAATTTGCCACATTGGTGGTGAAACCATTCCGATCCGAAGCAGCATGAGTAACGGCGTAAAGAAAGGAATGAAAGAACAGATTTCAATATATTTCGCCTCTGGGTTCGCAAATCCAGTCATCGTTAGCATAAATGCAGCAATAATCAAAAGCATCAATGGCGTAATGATTTGGTTCACTTCTTCTGTCTTACTAACAAGAGACCCTAGCATGGCTGCTAACGTTGAATAAAGAAGGTAGCCTAGAATAAAGAAAAGGACTCCGTATAAGACTAGTGTCGTCTCCATCCCATCCATCGTTATAAATTCGCCTACCGCTGTAGCTTCAATTCCACCGTTCGCTTGGATTGAGATAAATGCAACAACCGCGATGAGCAAGAGCTGCACGATTCCCAATAAGCAAATACCGAGGATCTTACCAAACATTTGCTTTACAGGAGAAACACTCGAGATTAGGATTTCCATGACACGTGATGATTTCTCTGTCGCAACCTCAGTCGCAATCATCGTTCCATACATAATCATCGTAATATAAAGCAAGAGGACAATGACATACACAATGCCCATCGCTCGACCAAGTTCTTCTTGTGTCTTTGCCCCTTCTTCAAGGGTCGTTGTCTCGAAAGCAACAGGTGCGAACGCTTCTTGTAGCAACTGAGAATCAACATTCAGCTGACTCGTTGCATACTGAGTCTTTAACTGTTGAAGAAATCCAGTCAACGAATTTCCGTAGTTGTTAGACGTTAAGTTCTTCGCAAAGTACGTTGCTTCCGGTAGCCCTGATTCCCCAAGGCGAAGCTCTAAGTAGCCTGCGTACTCTCCTTCAATAACCGCATCCTTCGCTTCTTCCCCACTCTCACTATATTCAATGAGTTCGTATTGGTCAGACACCACTTGTTCTTGAAGAGGGGTAAATAATTCACCGGACTCATCCTGAACCGCAATTTGTTCAAGCTTCTGTTCATCCCCCTCAAACAGTCCCATGATGCTTTGAAAGTTTGTACCTGCAATAACGACTAACAGGAATAAGGACGTCGTGATGATAAACGTTTTCGACTTTAGCTTTGTTAGAAAGGTGTACCAAAATACGATTAGAAATTTACTCATAAGAAGCACCTACCTTCTCAATAAAGATGTCGTTTAGGGAAGGCTCTTCAAGCTCAAACTTCCGTACGAACCCTTTGCCTTGAAGGGCTGCCAATAAATCTTGGGAAATGCCCTCATTTTCAATTTGCACTTCGCACCCATCCTGCATTTGCTTGTATTTCACGACCCCTTGTTGATCCTTTAAGAAAGATACGTCGAAATCGGCGTTAATACGCACATTCTTCTTACCAAAGGATCGCTTAATATCCTTTAGACGACCATGAACGACTGGTGTCCCTTTTTGCAGAATGCACAAGTTCTCACATAGTTCCTCCACGTGGTCCATTCGGTGTGAAGAAAATACGATGGAAGTTCCTTGTTCCTTTAAGCTTACAACCGCATCCTTAAGAAGCTCGACATTAACGGGGTCAAGCCCTGAGAATGGTTCATCCAGAATTAACAACTTTGGTTTATGTATAACGGCAGAAATGAATTGAATCTTTTGCTGATTTCCTTTTGATAGTTCTTCCACTTTCTTATCCTTATACTCCGGAACTTTAAAGCGCAGAAGCCATTTATCTAACTCTTCAATGACCTCCCTTGTACGCATGCCGCGTAAGTTACCAAGGTAAATCAATTGCTCCTTAACTTTCATCTTGGGATATAACCCACGTTCTTCGGGTAAATACCCTATGACGTTACTTCTAGAGTAATCAATACGCTGTCCATTCCATGAGATGTCTCCATTAGACTGGTCGATTAGGCCAAGAATCATGCGGAACGTTGTTGTCTTACCCGCTCCGTTCCCACCTAGGAATCCGAAGATTTCATTCTCTGGGATTTGTAAGTTCAACCCATTTACAGCAGTATGTTTACCGAATTGCTTCGTTACTTGCCGAAGTTCTAGCGTCATATTTAGCCCCCCTTAGGTAATAATTTCTTATTCAATCTTTTATATTACTAGAAATCGGGAATAGATAGAATGGAATTTCCTATATTTCTTTGTAAAATATAGGATTCTATTTATTTCGACAAAGCAGGAATCAAAGAACACCTTCACGAATGATTACACATAAGGAGGCGAATGAATAATGAAAGCATACGTACTAACTGTCTTTAAGCAAGACGGGACCAAGTTACTAGAAGAAACATTTGAAGCTCCAAATGACCACGATGCCAAACAAATAGGTACGAATCGACTTGAGGAAGCAGGCTATGAGGACCAAACCCATCGCTGTGTCGCACCTGATGGACATATGGTGCTCTTCCACCGATAGAAAAGGACCAACTCTCCATCTGTTGGTCCTTTTCTTTATCTTACTTCCCTTTGAAATTTGGTGAGCGTTTCTGTAAGAAGGCCTGTACACCCTCTCTATGATCCTCCGTATGACGCAATTCGTACTGCCACATCCGCTCCTGCTCTAACAGTTCTTTCAACCGCTCAAACTTCTGGCGATGATAGACTTCTTTCGTCCCAATCATAGCTTGAAGTGGTTGACTCTGCCAACGCTGCGCTAGCTTTAATCCTGCACGTTCTACGTCTTCTTCCGTCACCTCATCAACGAGTCCAACGTCATAGGCAGCCTGTCCATTAAAGGAAGACCCTTCCCAAATTAAGCGCTTGGCCTTCTGAGTACCTAAGCGTTCCTGTAGCCAGAAATGCCCGCCGCCATCTGGAAGCAACCCAACACCAATGAAGTTCATGGATAGCTTGGCATCTTCTTTCGCAATTACATAGTCTGTCGACAACGCTAGGCTGAGCCCTAAACCGACAGTTGGTCCATGTACAGCAGAGATTACAAGCTTCGGCATGAGGTAAAATTGAATGACGATATCCTCAATGTCCTTCATTACATTATTGAATGAGTGTTCGCCGCTTACGTCTTCCATCATAGACACATCGCCACCAGCACAAAAGCCATTGCCTTCACCTGAGAGCAAGACAATTAAATCATCATTGTCCTCAATATCTCGAATATGCTCCTTCAACTCACGCAACGCCTCATGATTTAATGCATTTAGCTTATCGGGTCTTGTGAATTTCAAATGGGAAACACCACTTTTACGAACTAAACGAAAATAACTCATCATTTCATCCCCCTTTTATGCCTTTCTACAATCTATATGTTCGGGAAATGAACAGTCGAAACCTGCAATACGAAGTAGATACCACAAAAAAAGAGCCTCACATTTGTGAGACTCTCTTCAATCCTTATTGTTGACTGCCGTCTACTGTACCATAAAGCTCTTCAAGAGGCTTTGTGATAATTTGGCTAATATCATTAATTGTTTGGTTCAAGCGTTGTTCTTGTTCCATTAGTTTAGAAATTTGTGGGTGTTGTTGAACTTTCTCAACGATGCCACGTGCCTGTTCAACTTCTTCCTCACTGATTTCTTGACCTTGCATTTGCTTTTGTTGAAGCTCAATTTGAGTGTTGCGGAAGCTGTCGAACATTTCTTTCGCTTCAGGGTCCGCCATTACAGCTTCATAAGCTTCTTTCAAACCAGTGAACTCTTCACTGTTGCGTACTGCTTTCTCTAGATCGTATGCTACATCATAAATATTTGCCATGATTTGTACCTCCTAAGTGTTGCTTTCATTTCATCTTTTCCCACTATAACAAACGTAACGACGCATGTATAGGAAAACGGTAATCTAACCAATCAGCTGGATAATAATAGCTTGGAGTAGTCCGATAAAGCCACCTAACAATGCCCCAAGATAGGTGATCATCTTAAATTCACGACGCGAAATGCCAAGTACCATCTCTTCTAGACGTTGCACAGAGAATGACTCTACTTCACTCTGCACTACTTCTTCAAGCTTCAACTCTGTCATCAGTTCAGGAATTCGCTCACTTACATAGCTACCACCCTTATAGAGTACAGAAGGAACGAGGTCCTGTAAGATGACCGGTCGTATAGGAGCCGTGTGTTCACGAATGGAACGGTCGAGCCATGTTGTAATGGGAAGTGCATTGTTCACTAATGATGTCACCGATTCAATGATGGCATCTGCTCCAATTTGCTCTTCCACTTCACGGACAGGCTTCTCCATCCACTTGTCCCACTCTTCTTTCAGCAACGACGTTAGCCACTGCTTCGCGTCGTAAGATTGTAAATAACCACTTATCGCTGGCTGTACCTTCTCCGCTAAGTTTACATTGCCCATGAACGAGGAAATCATGTTTCCTAAGAATCCTTGGTTACCTAGATATTCATTCACAAGTGAGGAGAGCTTATCCTTTCCTTCTTCGCTTGCAACATATGCATCTAAGGACTGTAGGATATAGGCACTTACCTTCGGAAGACTCTCCTCCCCTTTTTGTTTCCATTCATCTTTTAGCACGCTTTGAATTGGCAATGAACGATAGTGGTCCATCGTTTCGTTATAGCGGTCGCTAATAAACGTATTTAGCTTTCCACGCAGGTCTTCCTCTGAAAGGCCAACTGTTGACTGTAAGACCTCACGCAAACTCTTCTCAGTCGTTAACGCCTTCTCCACTTCTTCCTGCGCATAAGAAGTCATCTTCTGTTGAAACTGCGGGTCATCAAATTTCTTCTTAATGCCATCTGGCGTCAGCAAATGTTCGACAACCATTTTCCCTAGCTGTCTTGCTAATTCTTCCTGACGTTTCGGGATGAGCCCCGGCGTAAATGGGAGCTGCTTACCAAATAAATAGATTGGGCGATAAGGTCGAAATAACATCTTAATGGCTAGCGAATTCGTTAGCCCCCCAATTAATGCACCAACGGCAATCATAATCAGAATTACTATCAACACGTTCATTCCATCTACCTCTTTCTATTGATTACCGTTCTAGTATAGTACAACGCGTCCCTGAACGTAAGTCATCGTGACATGTTCCTCCAATTCCCCACATATAATTAGTAGAAACTGAAGTGGATAAAGGAGGATCACCTTATGGACTCCTATGTATATAAAGTTGAATTGTACAAAAGCCAGAAACCTAAACTTATTGTTCCGAAATCTCATTTAGCTACGTTCCAACACGTGGAGAGTATCCAATACGGCAATCGTTCAATCTCGGTTCAACTTCTTACTCATCAAAAGGATGAAGCTACCATCTACTTGTCGCAGGGAGTTAGCGGGCAACTTCTCTTCTCACAACGAAGCACACCTATTTCCATACGAATCCAACACAACACCTGTTTCCTTCCAAAGTTGCTCGGTATCTATACAGCTGGCTTTGATGATGGGCATGCTGCACCACTCGGTGAACGTACACGCATCTTTCAGTCCATGACTGAATCAGGCGCACATCTCGGATTCGATACCGTTGTGTTTGGATACCAGCATGTACTTGCTGGCAAAGCCATTAGAGGATTTACGTATCAGGACGGAGAGTGGGTTCAACAAGACTTTCCTCTCCCCACTGTTATCTACGACCGAATTCCGAATCGGAAAGTGGAACACCATCCAAGCGTTAAAGATATGAAGGAGCAGTTGCGTGATGAAGCCAAGTGGTTTAATAGCGGCTTCTTTAACAAGTGGCGGATTTACGACAAGCTAAAGAAAAACCCAAAAGTGAACTACTTTCTCCCCTTGACCATTCTCCATCCAAGTGAAGAGAAGCTAGAACGATTGTTGCACAAACACAAAAGCTTGTACGTAAAGCCAATCAACGGTAGTAAAGGGGAAGGAATCAAGAAATTAAGCATCAATTCAAGCAATCGTGTGTATGAATGTGAGTACTATCAAGGTGAGAAGAATATCCACCAACGATATCACCAGTTCTCCGAGCTCTATAAACAACAATATCCGAGCGGCTTATATGGAACCATCGTTCAACCCGAGATTGAGTTAATGACGAAACGGAAAACCCCTATGGATTTCAGGGTTCATACCAATAAGAATGAGCGAAATCAGTGGGAGGTCACAGCGATTTGTACCAAGTTCGCCGGCAAAGGCAGTGTCACCACCCATGTAAAACGAGGCGGGTCATTGCATACGCTAGAAGAAGTATTTGGGAAAGATCAGGAGGAGAAGATTAGAAAGAAACTGACTAAAGTCGCACTCGAACTTGCCAAGGCGGTGGAACAGATAGAAGGAGAACAACCGTTAGGAGAAATCGGATTTGACCTTGGGATTGACGCGGACGGTCATGTTTGGCTGTTTGAAGCGAATTCGAAACCTGGCTTTGCCATACTCGACCATCCTTATTTCATTAAAGAGGAAGAGAAGTTCTTATCCTACCCTTACCGATTCAGCTCCTATTTGATAGATGAACATTCGACGCTACTCTATACGTAATAAATGAACACCGCCAACGTACTTTGCCTTAGTACGTTGGCGGTGCTCTTTGAATAGTTGCTTTCGGTTATCTCAGTCTTCCATAGATGGTGGAATACATAAGAGCGTGGTCCATTGCATTATGTAAGGACTGAAACACTTGTTTATCTCGGAATGTATAGGAAGAGGCACTATACCACCCTCTGTATGCTCGAGCAGTACGAAGGGCATGGCGTAGAGCCAATTGAACCCCTTCTTCAAAGGTCTCAAACGAAATCCTCTCTCTTGAATGTTCCACATATTGTCCGTAGGTGGCGTAGTGCATCGTTTGAAGGTAATGATAATTTCCCTCTGCATCTTCTTGAACCTGTTCCATCATTTCTTTGAAAAAGGGTTGATTGCTCTCGAGCGTAAGCCGTTTTGCAAAGTCGTAATTCGTCCATTCAAGCTCGATTAGTGCAACAATTGGGTTAGATGTTGACATCCACTACGCCTCCTTTTCTCTACTTTATGTATACGAACGATAAGCTAGACCAAACTACACGTACAGACTGCGAATAGAAGGAGAGAAGAAAATGAGTAAACCCTCGAAACAAAATGAAGATGCTCGTTCGAATTATGAAATGGATGTTGAACGAATGATGGACGAAGGATTGGGCGGTGGCTATGTTACGTTTGAAGCGAATCATGATGTAATTGAGGAAGCAAGAGCGATCCCAAAAGAGAATGAACCTTATCCTACACCTAAAGACAAATAAAAAAAGAGCAACTCTCATAAAGAGTTGCTCTTCTATATTTATCTGCTCTTAACAAGCATTTGAACTGCTTCTTGAATAATTTGATCCGCTTCATCGTTTCCGTTTTCATCCGCTTCACGGATGCACGTTTCTAGGTTACGGGCAACAATGTAAGCAATGGCACGATCCATTGCTGAGCGGGCAGCAGACAATTGAGTAATGACATCTTTACATCCTTTATCCTCATCCATCATCTTCAGAACACCACGAATCTGACCTTCCACACGCTTCAATCGATTCTTCATGTCTTGAGAATACTCGTGCATCTCATACTCTTCCATCTTAGCCACGCTACTTACCCCCTTCTACTCCTGTTTCTATGGGAACCTTCGTACCCCTTATGGTATAGTATACATGATTCACATTTACATTTAAAGTATTTAATCTGTTATTGTTGATAGGTATGGTATGAATTAAAACAAAAAAAGAGAGGCCTTGCAATGATTGAGCATTTATACACGCTATACCCGAATTTAATAAAGGTACCTGCTCATACGGTTTCACTTGATGAGCGTTATATATGGTTCTCCATGAACAAGGAATGGATTGGCATACCAGCACAAGAACTGACCGACAGAGAAGCTCTTCTTCTATCTTCCTTACTTGATAAGCTAGAGCCTGAACCTGACCAACTAACAACCCGTGAACAAATGTGGCAGAAGTGGATGGAGGATGAAGTGGTCCCTGACAAAGCGACGATTCCTACCTCTTTTCGTTTCGTGTTCTTCTCATTGAAAGAGGAAGTAAATCCCTCTACATTTCAAGAAGCAGTAGAAGGGGTATTCCCTACAAGCATGCCAATCTTATGGGACAATCGGTCTCAAGGCATCATTGTTGAAGAAATTCACCATGAAGACCAGGAACCAGTATCTTACGAAGACATTGTAAACATCTTGATGAGCGACTTCTATATGAAGCTTTATTTATATGTAAGCCCCTTTTACTATCAAGACGCTACCGAGATCTCGAGTCATGCGAAATGGCAACGAATGTGTTTCCAAACGATGCTTCAATACGAACCGAAGCCTGTTACAACGTACAAGGAATCCATCCCTTATTTACACGTAGACCCGTTCACGGCCGAACAATCGAGAACCATTAGGAACAGTCTCCTTCTTCCCGTGATGGATGACCCCGAGCTCATTCGAACAGTTCGTGTATTTATCGAAAGCCAATCAAATGCCACGCTAGCGGCTAAACGACTCTATATGCATCGAAACAGCCTTCAATACCGCATTGATAAATTCATTGAACGAACGGGTATTGATATTAAACAATTTCACGGTGCTTTATGCGCTTATTTAGCCATTCTACACGAAACCAAGCTATCCAATGATGGGTAATGTGCACAAACGCTTTCATCGTTTTTGTGCACCCTGTCCATTTACCCTTTTTGTAAAAGCGTTTACAATCAGAATTGTAGAACAATAAAACGTTTACACATTAAGGGGATGGGAACATGGCTGAATTAAAATTGGATAACATTTATAAAGTATATGACAACAAAGTAACGGCGGTTGAAGATTTCAACCTTCATATTCAAGATAAAGAATTTATCGTCTTTGTCGGTCCATCAGGTTGCGGGAAATCTACGACACTTCGTATGATTGCAGGACTTGAGGAAATTTCTGACGGGGATCTAGTCATTAACGACAAACGCATGAACGACGTAGCACCTAAAGACCGTGACATTGCAATGGTGTTCCAGAACTACGCACTATACCCTCACATGAGCGTATACGACAACATGGCATTCGGACTGAAGCTTCGTAAGTTCGACAAACAAGAAATTGACCGTCGTGTTCAAGACGCTGCAAGAATTCTTGGACTTGAAGCATACTTAGACCGTAAACCTAAAGCACTCTCAGGAGGTCAGCGTCAGCGTGTTGCACTTGGACGTGCCATTGTCCGTGATGCTAAGGTCTTCCTAATGGATGAACCACTTTCTAACCTAGACGCGAAACTTCGTGTTCAAATGCGTGCAGAAATCCAGAAACTTCACCAACGCCTTAAAACAACGACAATTTACGTAACACACGACCAAACAGAAGCAATGACAATGGCAACACGCCTTGTTGTTATGAAAGACGGCCTCATCCAACAAGTAGGCTCTCCAAAAGAAGTATACGACCTACCTGAGAACGTATTCGTAGGCGGATTCATTGGCTCACCTGCCATGAACTTCTTACACGGTAAATTAGAAGAAGGCTTTGTGAAACTTGGCGACATTAAGATTGCTGTCCCAGAAGGCAAGATGAAACCACTACGTGAACAAAACTATGTAAACAAAGACATCGTCCTAGGAATCCGTCCAGAAGACATTCACGACGAACCCGTCTTCCTTGATTCCAGCAAAGATACAAAAGTAACAATCGCAATCGAAGTAGCCGAACTAATGGGCTCAGAGTCTTACCTCTACTCTAAACTAAACGACCAAGACATCATCGCCCGCGTCGACTCCCGCTCCGACGTCAACGGAGGCCAAAACATCGACGTAGCCCTAGACATGAACAAAGCCCACTTCTTCGATGCAGAAACAGAACTGAGAATTAGATAAAGAAAAGCGGAAGGGGGCGTTCAGGTACGGAAGGCATAAGCGAAGCAACGCAGTGAGGCGCTCTTTCCTCACGGAGTTGAATCGCTTATGTCCGTAGTACCTGCCCCCTGCAGCTAGACATGAAAAGCGGAAGGGGGCGTTTAGACCCGGCAGGCATAAGCGAAGCAGCGTAGTGAAGTGCTTTTCCTTCACGGAGCTGAATCGCTTATGACCAGAGGGTCTGCCCCCTGCAGCTAGACAAGAAAAGCGGAGGAGGCCTGCATAGCCACGGTAGGCATAAGACAAGCAATGCAGTGGGGTGCCTTTTCCCCACGGAATTGATTGACTTATGTCCGTAGTGGCTGGCCTCCGCAGCTAGACATGAAAAGCGAAGGAGACCTGCTTAGCCACGGTAGGCATAAGACAAGCAACGCAGTGAAGCGCTCTTTCCTCACGGATTTGAATCGCTTATGCCCGTAGTGGCTGCGGACCGGAGCTAGACACAAAAAGCGGAGGCCTGCTTAGCCACAATGGCATAAGCAAAGCCACTCTCCAACACAACCACCAAAAAGCAGTCATCCCAACAGATGACTGCTTTTTCTATTCCCATTATTATCTCGAAACAGAATTCCCCTCCCATCCACTAATACAAAACCACTCTTATACCTATGTACGATTAAAGTATAAAGCCCTTCGCTAAAAAGCAAAGAGCTTTACGCATCAAGTTCATGAATTGGAATCGTTTCGTCTTCATGACAAGAGGTGCACTGAAATACATGAACACAACTATGCTTTTCTTTGGAATCAGGCAGTCCATCAACCATCTTCAAGTCCTCATCCGACATGTATGCACTATAGTCATCTAAGTAATCTACAACCCTGCCTCGATCTATTAACTTTCCTTCTCCGCATGTAGAACAGCTCGCATCAATGGTTGCTAAACCATTACACAGAGGGCAAACAAACATGAATAATCCTCCCCTCTTTCCTTCATTCTAAAAAAGAGGAACGGTTGCCCATTCCTCTTTCTTGCTACATCGCTATTATTGTTGGTAGTTGCTTCCGCTGTATTGCTGTTCAGCCATTTGGACAAGACGTTTCGTAATCTCGCCACCTACTGAACCGTTTTGGCGAGCTGTGGAGTCTGGTCCAAGCTGTACGCCAAACTCTTGCGCAATCTCGTATTTCATTTGGTCTAGTGCTTGTTGTACGCCAGGTACAACTAGCTCGTTAGAGTTGTTGTAAGCCATGATGTCTTCACCTCCTCTGTAGACATAGTGTGACCCAACCTGATTCTGACTATCACGGAGGGGTAGTGGTAATTTTTACGTATATGTTTAAGGAATCGTAAACTACACAATAATTACCTCTCATAAGTGCTTCGTAACCTCACATACTACAAGTACACCACTAGCACACACGGATGAAGGAGGGGAACTCTCCTCTAACATCCACCAAATTCTACTAAGAGGTGAACAAGAAATGGCCTATAACAATTCAAATGAACTAGTAGTCCCTGGTGTTCAGCAAGCTCTTGATCAAATGAAGTATGAAATCGCACAAGAATTTGGAGTGAACCTTGGTCCAGATTCAACTTCTCGCCAAAACGGTTCTGTTGGCGGAGAAATCACAAAACGCCTTGTGCAAATGGCTGAGCAACAATACAGCGGTCAATAAGACTTACAATTAAATAGCATGGATAAAAAGCCATCAAGCATACGCTTGATGGCTTCTGTATTATTTAGCGTTTGGTGTTGTCATTTCTTCAGGATTTACATATTCCTCAAACTGTTCTTCCGTTAAGAGTTCTAATTGAACTGCAGACTGCTTTAACGTTTGATTATGCTCATAAGCGTGCTTCGCAATCTTAGCCGCATTCTCGTACCCAATATGAGGGTTTAGCGCCGTTACAAGCATTAAGGAGTCTTTCAGATTCTTATCAATTTGTTCGTAGTTTGGCTCAATGCCTTTTACGCATCGGTCATTAAATGAATCCATGCTGTCCGCGAGCAATTGACAAGATTGTAGGAAGTTGTATGCAATGACTGGCTTAAAGACATTCAATTCGAAGTTCCCTTGACTTGCTGCAATGCCAATAGTCGCATCGTTCCCCATTACTTGTGTAGCTACCATCGTCACCGCTTCACTTTGAGTCGGATTGACCTTTCCTGGCATAATGGAAGACCCAGGTTCATTGGCAGGAATAAGAATCTCACCAATTCCGCAACGTGGGCCGCTAGCAAGCCAGCGTACGTCATTCGCAATCTTCATTAAATCTGCGGCTAGACCTTTCAACGCACCATGCGTGTACACAAGTTCATCATGACTTGTAAGTGCATGGAACTTATTCGCCGCAGATACGAACGCTTCGTCTGTTTCTTCATTAATATAGGCGCACACTGTTTCAGAGAAGTCAGGGTGGGCATTCAAGCCTGTCCCAACAGCCGTTCCTCCAATGGCCAACTCACGCACATATGTAAGACTGCTCAGGAGCATATCTTCTGTCTTCTCAAGCATACGATGCCAACCGCTCATCTCTTGTCCAAGCGTTAATGGAGTCGCATCTTGGAGGTGTGTACGTCCAATCTTCACGATGTTCTCGAATGCATTGACTTTGTCTTGAAGCGTCCCTTTCAACCTTTGAAGAGAAGGTACAACCGCTTGTTCCACTTTCAAGACAGCTGCAATATGCATCGCAGTTGGATACGTATCATTGGAACTTTGCGATTTGTTTACATCATCGTTTGGATGAAGGCGTGTTTCACTACCCTTCTCACCCAACCATTCATTCCCAACGTATGCAATGACTTCATTCACATTCATGTTGGATTGAGTTCCACTCCCTGTCTGCCAAACAACAAGTGGAAAATGGTCGTTCAATTCCCCTTTAATGATGCGATCTGCTGCATATTGAATCGCTTCCAATTTCTCTTGTTCCAAGAAGCCAAGCTTATGGTTTGCTTTCGCTGCAGACTTCTTCAAGATAGCAAATGCCCGGATTACTTCTTCAGGCATTTGTTCTGTACCAATTGGGAAGTTCTCTTTACTACGCTGCGTTTGAGCACCCCAATACTTTTCCTTTGGTACCTGCATTTCACCTAATGTATCACGTTCTACACGATATTCCATTCTATTTCATCCCTTTCTATGACTGTGAATTCTTCCCCCACCTCTATCTAACCAAACTCTCTGTCGTTTGACAATTAGTACCTTTGCAGAATAGTAAAAAAATTTATAAGAGTTTGTTGATTTTCCATTTTATTCGGTCATACCCATTATAATAGAAAGACGAAAGGAGGCGACTTTATGCCAAACGTTTGGACCCATATCTTATTTAGCGAAGATGTGCTCGACCACATTCAAACCCCAAAAGAAATAAAACGTGCAGATTCCCATATTCACCTAGGTGCACAAGGTCCAGACCCGTTTTTCTATTATCACTTTCTTCCTTGGCAGCGTGATAAGACGGTGGAGCAACTTGGCTTAGCCATGCATACGAAACAATGTGGTCCTTTCTTATTAGATTTAATTATTGAAGCGAAGGATGCACCGATTGCGACGCAAGCTTATGTACTTGGATTTATCACACATCACATACTTGACCGAAACACCCACCCATACATTCATTATTTAGCTGGATATGAGGCAAATAAGCATCAGAAACTCGAAGTACTCATTGATACACTGATGATGAAGCAGTATCGAAACGTTGATACATGGCAGACGCCTGTTCATAAATTGCTCTATGTAGGCCTTCACCTCCCTACTGCGACAACAGAACTACTTGAACGTCTTATCGATAAACATTACAAAGAAGAGACGCGGGAACTCCCACCGCGCTACGTACAGCGTTCCTACGAAGATATGAAGCGAGCGTTGCGTCTCTTGTATGACCCTTGGGGCTGGAAGAACACCTTATTCCCCACTCTCGTCTCGCCGTTCTCCTATCGCCCATACGAAGATCACCTTGACTTATTAAATAACAACTCAAATACGTGGTATCACTCGGCCACGAATGAACCATCGACAAAGAGCTTTCACGATCTGTATAAGGAAGCATGGGGAGAAGGAAAGCGGGTTGTGTCAGCTACCCTTACGTATTGGGAAAACCCTACTCCTTCAAGAGAAGCTGTTCTGGAGCGATTAATCCAGAATATCTCCTATGATACCGGTAAACCTGTAGAGTTAGAGATGTCCAACCACTATTCCTGCCCAATCCTATAAGACCAGTTCCGAACCTAAGGAACTGGCCTTTTACTCTAGGTGTGTACCGTCACTGTATCCTTCGTAACAGTGGCTTCCTGTGCCTGTTTTTGCCCTTTATCTACATCTACCTTCTGGAGAAGCAGAACCCCAATAATGAAGAAGACGAGTAGAGAGACAATTCCGTAACGACTTGAACCTGTTAATTGACCTACAAATCCGAACAAGAACGGCCCAAATATAGCAGCAAATTTAGATGAAATGCCATAAAAACCGAAGAATTCAGCATGACGATCATCAGGTACCATACGCCCGAAGATAGAACGACTCAAGGCCTGTGCACCACCTTGGACGAGTCCAACACAAGTTGCTAAGATATAGAAGTGAAGAGAAGTTGTCATAAAGTAGCCAAGTGCGACAATTCCAATATACACATAAAGAGCAATCGTCAACGCCCGTTTAGCAGTCATCTTCGTAGCAAGCCATCCGAACAAGAATGTACAAGGAATCCCAACGAACTGTGTGATGACTAATGCCATAATGAGGTCATTTGTTCCAATTCCAATTTCCGCTCCGTAGATGGTGGCCATCTTAATAATGGTAGAGATTCCGTCATTGTACAACCAAAAAGCCAGAAGGAAGATTAATAATTGCTTATACTGTCGCAACTCCTTAAATGTGCTAGATACCCGTGTAAAGCCAATGCGCACATAGGCTTTCTTCTCTACGTTGTCTTGAACTCGCTTCTCTTCTCTTATGTTACGAAAGAGAGGAATGGAGAAGATGAACCACCAAAGACCAACAGAAATGAAAGCTGCTCGTGTCGCTGTTAACGTATCTGGGAGGAAGAATGCTTGAGGCGCCATAATCATACCTAAATTAATAGCAAGCAAGACCCCTCCCCCAATATAACCAAAAGCAAAGCCACCCGTTGATACCCGGTCGAGGTCTTTTCCTTTCGCAACTTCAGGTAAAAACGCGTCGTAGAACACATTTCCACCTGAGAAACCAATCGTACCTATAATAAGAAGCAACGACGCAAAGATAAATTGGCCCTCTTGTACAAAGGCCATAAGAACACTTGCTAGAATACCCATATACGCAAAGAAACGTAAGAATTGCTTCTTAGATGCTGAATAATCACTAATAGCCCCGAGTATGGGCGCCAATAACGCTACGATTAAGACAGCAATAGATTGGGAATACCCCCAATAGCTCGTTGCCACAGCATCATCGACTCCAACCGTTGCGACATTCTGATAGAAGATTGGGAGTACAGCTGCCATCATGGTTGTGGCAAACGCAGAATTTCCCCAATCGTATAGCATCCAGCTTACCACGGGTCTCTTTTTCATCGTGTCCCCACACTTTCTCTTAGAGTACTCAAAGAATAGCAGACTTCTTAGTACGCGCACACATCATTTTCAATAAATTTACAAATTATTTAAGAATAGGACGTGGTTAACCATGAAGATTGCTCTATTAGGCGGAACAGGTAGAGTGGGACGAGAAGTTGCCAAACTTGCCGAAGCCGATGGTCATACAGTCGTCGCGCTTGTAAGGGATGCAGAAAAAGGGAAAACTATCCTCCCGAATGCTCATCTTATTGAAGGAGATGCAACAACGATGGAGTCCATAAATCAATTAGTGGAACGTGCAGACGGATTGATCTCTTGTCTTGGTACGGACCGAACGACAACCTTGACGGATACTACTCCACTACTGATTCGTTCTATGAGTGAACATGGAATCAACCGAATTGTGACGATTGGAACCGCAGGCATCTTGAACAGTCGTTACGAAGAGGACCGCTACCGCTTTCAATCCAGTGAATCGAAACGAACGAAGACATTCGCCGCAGAAGAACATCTTCACGCATACTTCACCTTAAAAGAATCTATGCTCGACTGGACGATTGTTTGCCCTACTTATTTACCTGAAGGCGGTCACGAGGGAAATGTTCGCTTTCTAGAAGATGTATTACCTGAGAATGGAGAACGAGTCACGACCTATGATACGGCTAAATTTGCATACGATGCATTTCTCGAAGGAACTTTCTCAAAGAAGCGAGTAGGAATCTGTTATTGATTCACCCTCCTTACACGTATCCATCACAGCAGCTTGTACGTGCTGCACCTTCCGTCTGAACACCAATAATAAAGCAGGACGAATCCATTACGATTTCGTCCTGCTTTATTTATTGAAGGCTATCTTCTATGAGTTAATATACACCCTAACTTCATAAGGTTGAAGCTGATCAGGTTCGAGAAGGTCATAATTTGATAGAACAAGCTGATCTCCATCTGTTTCATACTCTAGAGGTTGGTCACTGAAATTGGCATAGACAACTGCTTCTTTCCCATACAGCTTCCGCTTGTAAGCAACCAATGTCTCATGTTCTGGGTGCAACAATTCAAATTCACCATAAACAAATTCTTCATGGTGCTTGCGCAAGTAGATCATAGATTTATAGAACGAGAGAATTGAATTTTTGTCTTCTTGTTGAGCAGCCACGTTCACTTCTTTGTAATTCGGGTTTAGACCAATCCATGTGTCATTCCCTTCAGTGAAGCCAGCCATATGCCCATCGTTCCATTGCATCGGCGTGCGGGAATTGTCGCGAATTTGCTTGCGGATAATAGTCATCAGCTCTTCTTTAGAGCGCCCTTTTTGACGTTCTACGTAATAGAAATTCTTCATCCCTACATCGTCATAATCTTCAATGGACTCGAAGTGTACGTTTGTCATACCGATTTCTTGCCCTTGGTAAATAAACGGTGTCCCTTTCATGAAGAAGTAAATAGCTCCTAACATTTTCGAGCTCTCTTTCCAGTATGTCGTGTCATTTCCAATCGTAGACACGCTACGAGGCTGGTCATGATTCTCAAAGAACAACGCATTCCAGCCAATTCCCTCTAGACCATCCTGCCATCTCGACAATGCTTCCTTAATAGCTAGGACATCTACGCCTCCATCTGCACTCTTGTCCCATAATCCAAGATGCTCAAACTGGAAGATCATATCAAAGTACCCATTCTCCTCACCAACCCAGCGCTCTGCATCCTCAATTTCAACTCCGTTTGCTTCACCAACCGTCATGATGTCATACTTCTCAAATGTACGATCGGATAGTTCGCGTAGCCAGGAATCGATACCAGGTTGATTCATATGCATGTCAAAGCTTGGCACATAATCAAGCTTCTTTGGATTCTCTAAGTCGGGGAAGCCATCACGCTTCTTAATGTGGCTAATTGCATCAATTCTAAATCCGTCAATCCCTTTATCTAGCCACCAGTTCACCATGCTATAGAGTTCTTCACGCACTTCTTCATTCTCCCAATTCAGGTCTGGCTGCTTCTTGCTAAAGAGATGTAGATAGTACTGGCTTGTCTCTTCGTCGTACTCCCAAGCAGAGCCACTAAAGATGGACTCCCAGTTATTTGGTTCTTCGCCCCCATTCGCATCTTTCCAAATATACCAATCCCGCTTTGGTGAATCTTTAGATGCGCGTGATTCTATAAACCATGGGTGTTCATCGCTCGTATGATTAATCACTAAATCAAGAATGAGCTTCATCCCGCGCTTATGTACCTCTTTAAGCAGCAAGTCAAAGTCTTCCATTGTCCCAAACTCTTGAAGGATCCCCCGGTAGTTCGAAATGTCGTAACCGTTATCATCATTTGGCGATTCAAATATTGGGCAAATCCAAATGACATCGATTCCAAGGTCCTTTAAATAATCAAGTTGTTGAATAACCCCACGAAGATCGCCAACCCCATCTCCGTTCGAATCTCTGAAACTTCTTGGATATATTTGATAAGCAACCGCTTCTTTCCACCACTGTTTCTTCAAAGCCAACACTCCTTACATTCGTTGCGAAAACGATTTCATAAATCTATTGTAATCGATTTGTACGTTTCCGGATACCCCCGAATTTGAGAAGATTCTGTCGAATTAGCTTAAAATTTTATAAACCACTCTCACCCTGATTCTTACAGCGAAACATGCCAGCATATCTGCACAAAGAGGTACATCAAATAGGGGCGGGTCTTATTGAATGACGTGAGAGAGGATTCTAAGCTAGCCAGTCAAACGAACCCCTTCTTCATTGTAAACATTGAATTAGGTAGGTATAATAAGTAACAATAACCAATTATTGTAATCTAGTTAGGTTTCACTCGTACACCTTCTAAGAAACATAGTGAATCGTTCACTCTATACCTAACACCATTCTTAGTACTAAATCTTTCTCATAAACAAAAGCCCTTCCCTTTAATTGATAAAGGGAAGGACTCTATTAATCGAGATTATAATATTCTTCAATCGTTACATTGTTCTCATAAATCTCTGTAGCAACTTCTTTCCCTACATAACGAATATGCCAGGGTTCATATTGATAGCCCGTTATTTCACTTTTGCCCTCTGGATACCGAATGATGTACCCATATTCATGGGCATGTTCGGCAAGCCAGCTACCTGGCTCTGTATCGCCAAATTCTTCTGTTAGCTTAAAGGAGAGCTGAGCGACGGTTACATCCATAGATAAACCAGTCTGATGCTCACTTTGACCCGGTTTAGCAGAGAATGTATTTGCTTTCTCTTCCCCGTAAGCTGCAACATTGCTTTCATAAATTGACTTTTGTCTGTCGTAAGAACGGTATCCTGAAGCAGCTACAAGATCGACCCCTTCTTCTTCAGCAGCTTGGAAGAGCTGTTCAAGAGATGTAGCGGCGACTTGGCGCATCTGCCTCTTCGGATGGTCCTCTTCAAAGTAGAACGGGACGTCTGGTTCGACCAAATTTGCCGGTACATAATCTGCCGGTAATTCACGTTGTTTGTTAATTACAGCGGTTATGCTACTCGGGTCTTCAACGACGATAGGTTCTGAAGAGGTAGCAGATTGTTGGTCTTTGTTTCCTGATTGAGATTCAGAGTTATCTGAGAGCGTTTCTTCTGAAGGTTGCTCTTCGTCTTCAACCGAGGCTTCTTCGCCCTGATCAGTTGGTTGTTTCGGTGACTCTTTCTCTGCTGGTTCCGTCTGTTTTTCTGGTGATGTGGTAACGGTTTTGGCTTCCTCGCCTTGACAACCCGTTAAGATGAACACACCTGTTACAACGACGCTATAAATCCATTTCTTATACATGCACGAACCTTCCTTTACTCAATCTCTAAAGATACTATAACACGGTTTAGAAGCAGGAACAAAAAACCAATTCATACTGATAAGGAGTTGTTCCTATGATTGTTTCGTTTTGGATTGTATTACAAGCCCTATTCCCAGCCTTACACCCTGAAGAAGTGGCAATGGTCGTGCATGAGAGCAATGAGCCGGTTACGCTCTCATTCGCAGGTGATGTCATTGCAGAGCAATCCACCGCCTTCACCATTGAATCAAATCCCGCACAACCCTTTACGTATGTGGCTCCTTACTTTGAACGAAGTCATTATTCTGTCGTTAATCTTGAGACCCCCGTGACTCATCGAGGCACTGCCTTCCCTAAGATTTACAACTTCAGGGCTTCTCCTAAACTGTTAGATGGACTTCAACATTCTGGTGTTGACTTAGTCAGTTTAGCGAACAATCATACGCTTGACTATGGGGAGATTGGCTTGAAAGATACATTAGACCAATTGACTCAGAAGAACTTGGCTTATATGGGAGCAGGGGTCAATGAGAGTGCTGCTTACAAAGAACATATCGTGACATTGAAGGGGCGTCGAATTGCTTTCCTCGCGTTCTCACACGTCCTCCCTTCCGTTAGTTGGTATGCAGAACGTAACCAGCCTGGTATCGCAAGTGGCTATCAACTAGACCGAGCTGCCGAACGGGTCCGCGCGGTTCAAGAGCAGAATGACTATGTGATTGTTTATTACCATTGGGGAGAAGAACGAGCGGTTCACTTCAATGAGCGTCAGCAGAATATTGCTCATACGTTAATCGATGAAGGGGCAGATGCAGTCATCGGAGCTCATCCTCATGTGTTGCAAGGTTTTGAGTACTATAAAGGAAAGCCCATCGCCTATTCTCTCGGCAACTTCCTCTTTCCTGACTATGTAGAAGGCAGAACGGCAGAGACTGGCATCTTAACATTAACTTTAGAAGGAAACGAAATCCGCTCTTCCTTTACTCCCTTCGTAATTCAAGATGATGTCATTCATCCGTTATCTAACTCAGAAACTATGAATCAATGTATCTGGTTAGAAACCTTGTCAGAACACATTGATCTCTCTCAAGATGGCGAATCTTGCCTCATTCAACAGGAAAGGAACGGCTCTTGAGCCGTTCCTTTATTATTATTCATACGTATAAGGTTTATATCGTTCACTCAACTCGACAAATCGGTCGCGGTCCCCTTGGTCAATAGCTTCGTTAATCAAAGATTCAAGGTGATTCTTATTCCATGTGTACATCAATTCGTCTAAAACTAGCCTGGATGCAAGGGTGACTTCGTACGGCACTTCTCTTCTAGCATGAATAACCTTTCTCCCATGGAAGGTATACCAACTAAGCGAATAGGACACTTTCTCTTTTTTCATGGGACTTACCCCCTTGTTCCTTTTTTTTATTATATGATAGACAGAGCTAAATTGAAACAATATTCTGAATTTAATGTGTTTATTTTTCTTTTCCCTTGATTTCAAGCCATTAAACAAGTCAACTTGCTTCCCTTCATACACTTAGAGTACGAAGGAGGCGAAAGGGATGGGATTTAATCCAAATGCGGTTTACGTACAGTATCGCCCAGACATCCACCATTTTACACCTTATTTAGAAAGAAAATACACGCTGACTCATTCGGATGAAACGGCGCAGTTGTTTCTAACCGTATCAAAACAGTTTGCTTACGATACTCTGAATCCAGAACGAGACGAGGTGTTCGCTACGTGGATTCCTAACTATGAGGGGGTTGTATTTCAGGGGAGTGTCTTTGTTGGGGATGAATCGATTCCTCGCCAAAGGCAATTCAGGCGCTACACAATCTTTCATAAGGAGATGGAAACGGCACTTAGGTCCATTTTCTACGGAGAAAGATGGCTGCTTCAAGCTTACCCTTTCCTCCTTTATAGTCCAATCCATATCCAGTTCAACAGTAACCTACCATACTACCATCAAAACCTGTTTTTCGGTTATGTATACCAATACGTCTAATGCTACTAAAAAGCAGAGGTGCGAATTGGGCACCCCTGCTACTCATTAAGATTGATGAATTCGTTTCGCAATGTCCACAGTTCGACGAGCCTGATGCTTCACTGCGTCCTCCACATCTTCTTGCATGTCTCCATCTTGGTTAACGGTTACACTCGTTCCATATGGGTTGCCTCCAGATGTGAAAGCGGATTGGTCGGAATAACCTGGTGCAGCCACGATAGCTCCCCAGTGGAACATCGTTGTATATAGATTTAGAATCGTTTGCTCTTGTCCACCGTGAGCATTGCTAGCTGACGCCATGGCACTCACAACCTTGTTCACGAGCTTTCCATTGAACCAAAGGCCGCCGGTCGTATCAAGGAAGGATTTAATCTGGGCGGGTACATTACCGAAGCGGGTAGGCGTACTAAAGATGAATCCATCCGCCCACTCCAGGTCATCGTTCGTTACGATTGGAACATGTTGAGTGGCATCAATGTGAGAACGCCAAGCTGGATTCTGATCAATCGCCTCATCTGGAGCTGTCTCTGCAACGCGCACAAGTCTCACCTCTGCACCTGCTTCTTTCGCAGCCTCTTCGGCCCACTGAGCTAGCTTATAGTTTGTACCTGTTGAACTGTAGTAAATCACTGCAATCTTCGTCAACGCTTCCATCCCCTTTGCCTCACGTATTATGGATACGTGCTACTTATTCCCCTTCACCAACTTGTTCAAAACCATAATTTTCAATTTCGAGATAATTTCGAGCCGCCTAACCTATGTACGAAATGTTTCTTTTACTCGCTTCATCCATACAAGCAGCACACATATTCATAAGATAGCTTACTTAATTTACCGCATCTCATGACAACAACCCGCTCACATTTCGTTCTCGCTCATATATTACGAATGTGAAAGGTGGTGAAACATATGGGATACTACAAGCATCATGACTGGTACGATTACAGTGATATGAAGAAGATGAAGTATGAAATGGAGCAAACGATGTTCCAGCTTCAAAAGCAGCTCCAGAAACAACTTCAATTCCAATATCAAGATCAACACCAGTATCAAGACCAAGACCAAGACCAACGCCAACGCCAATTGCAAGACCAAGACCAAAATCAAAGACAAAATGACTTTGATTACAGCAACTTCGATAACAACGCGAACAACACAATCTACGTGAGCAACGAAGCAACAGCGTCATCTGTTGCAGTCGCTGTCGCTGTCGCAGTTGCGGTTGCTCGTGCCATGAACGGAGACGCATCTGAGGGTGATCTTAGTCAGCTTTCTGAGCTAATCGCTTCTCTTCAAGGCGGAGATAACAACTAATCCACTAGTCAGTTGGCACTACTAGTGTATGCGATAAGAAAGAGCAAGGTGCACGCACCTTGCTCTTTTCTACATAGGTTCTCTCTAATTGGGCTTATGGAGTAGTTGGATGGATGGCCAGGTGAAACGACTTACTTTGTGTTTTCAATCCCTCCCCCATTCAACCTTCCATTTCCGGAGTCCACTGGTAAGTTTCCATGTGGATTTTTCCTTGTTCGCTTACTTCTACACCTTCCGCTTCTAGAGAAAGCTTTTGGTCTAGAAATGCGTCTTCGGATAGGGAGATTTGTCCTTTTGAATTAATGACTCGGTGCCACGGGAGGCCATGCTTTCGACTCATCGAGTGTAACAATCGTGCCACTTGACGTGCGCCGCGCGGACTTCCTGCGAGCTTCGCTAACTGCCCATAAGTAGCCACTTTTCCTTCTGGGATTTTCTTGATTAACGTGATTACTCTTTCTGTAAAAGGCGTCATCCTTACATCGTCCTTTCTTCCCTTAACAGTGTACAAAAGTTAAGCGGAAAGATGAAGAATTAGCATAGTCTTCCTTCCTCCATGTAGATTAGACGGTCCCCGAGTCGTTCTGCCTCTCGGTAATTATGGGTGACAAGTAAAATTGGGATTTGCCAATCTTGTTGAACGCTCTCGAGAAGGCCATATCCTTCTTCCTTGGACCATTCATCAAGAGCAGAAAACGGTTCATCCATCAACAGCACCCGAGGTCGCCTGACTAATGCTCTCGCAACTGCAACCCGTTGCTTCTCTCCACCTGAGATCTCCCTTGGCTTACTCTTACGTAAATGAGAGATGCCAAGCGTTTCTAGTACAGCATCTACGTGATTACGCTGCACAGCACGTTCACTCTTCGTAAGCGCATATTCCACATTTTTCTGAACTGTCATATGAGGAAACAACGCATAATCTTGAAAGATATAGCCAACCCCACGCCTTTGAGGAGGGATAAAGACACGATTGCCATCGTACACGCATTGATCATCTATGGAGATTGTGCCCCCATCAGGCTTTGAAAGACCTGCAATACAATTAAGGAGTGTAGTCTTACCACTACCTGACCTTCCTAATAAAACGACAAGCTCGTGATGGATACGAAGCTGGACGTCTAACTTGAAATGTGAGAGTTGTTTATGTAGATCAATAGATAACACGCCGTGGACTTCCTTTCCTAATTATTATAGGGAGACCCATTCCATTTATTTAAGAAGAAGACAGTACCGAACCCAAGTACAACCATCATTACAACAAAGAGTTCCGCCTGGCTTTGATTTCCCGATTCGACGGAGAAGAAAATCTCTAATGGGAGCGTATTTGTAAGACCCTTCGTGTAGCTCGCGATCATTAAGGTCGCTCCAAATTCACCAAGTGCACGGGCGAAAGTTAAGATGACTCCAGCTAGTAGTCCTGGCCAGGCTAAAGGGAAAGAAACTGTCCAAAACACTTTCCATTTGCCTGCCCCCATCGTGTACGCCGCTCGCTCAAGATTGGCATCATACTGTTGAAAGGCGGTGACCGCACTTTGGAACATAAGAGGAAATGCTACAACACTACTAGCAAGCACAGCCGCATACCACGTAAAGACAATTTGAATACCAAACCACTCGTTCAACAAAGACCCAATGAAGCCTTCTCGACCGAATAGATAGAGCAAGCCAAATCCAATGACCGTAGGAGGAAGGACTAGAGGAAGCATAAAGATGGAACGAATCACCGTCTTCCCAACAAAGGTTCCACGTGCGAATAGCCTTCCAAGAACAGTACCGACGATAAACACAATGATCGTTGAAATAGTGGCTACCCTTAAAGACAACCACACAGGAAAGAGATCCATCCTACATCACCCTCCTTCCTTGAAGCCGTGGGCATGGAAGATCTCCTGTGATTCCTTACTACGTAAATAGGCGAGAAACGCTTCTGCTTCTTCAGAACGCTCACTTAAAGCTACGACTGCTCCGGGATAAACAATTTGACTATATCGCTCTTTCGGAACGACACTCAAGGAAGTTAACCCCTCAAGTGTCATCACATCGCTTCTATAGACAAACCCAGCATCCACGTTTCCTGTCTTTATGTATGAAGCAACCTGTCTAACGTTTTTAGCAAAGACCGCTTTATCTTGTACCGTTTCCCATTGCTCACCCAATGCTTCTTTCGCGTACGTACCTGCTGGAACACTCTCTGGCTCCCCCATTGCGAAAGAATCTACTTTCTTATCCAACAAATCTTGAAAGTTGTACGATTCCCCTTCTTTAGAAGCCACTACAAGTTCATTATAAGCAAGCTCATGATAAGTACTTTCGTCAATAAGACCTTTCTCCATTACAAATTCCATCCATTCAGTGCTCGCAGGGAGAAAGACATCCGCTGGTGCTCCTCTATCAATTTGATGAGCTAACGTTCCGGAAGAGCCATAATTTATCAACAAATCGATTGATGGATGTTCTTGTTCGTATGCTTGTTCCACTTCTTCCATGACATTCGTCAAACTGGATGCGACAGATATCCGAAGCGTTCGTTCTTCCTCTTCAGTCTGACATCCAACTAACAGGAAGATGAGGAGGAATGAAATTGTTTTATACAACGTGTATAGAGCCCCCATCTATCTGAAATTTCATTTATTTTCTTATTATATAGGAAATCTAACTATGAGGTCATGTTCAAACAAACCAGATAAAGGTGTGTAGACATAGTAGGCGCCATCCCTATCCGTCAATTCCAATTGGGGATGTGCTGCTGAAATTGTGATGAGCGCATTTACACTTCTTATTTACGAGCAGATAATTTGTAAGTTTCTCTTTCTAATCCTTTCTCCCCTTTTTTCCTACCCCTCCATAAAGCCCATTTTTATACACAGCTTAGAACTTTCTACATTGATTCCATTACAGGAAGTACCATCCAATGTGCGTTTTCCCCCATATTGGTATGAACCACTTACCACTTCCTACAATTCCCCCCCCTCTAATTGAGTCCTCAATCCTTATAGTCGTTTATTAAAGTCAAGACGTAATTTTTGACATTGTCTTTTAGTGGGGATTAAGCTGAAACATATTAAAAATTTGAGGAGGTAGTAAATATGACAACTCACAATACAATGAGCATAGAAGAATTTAAAGAAAGACAACAAACCGTTATGTTAGAAGGCATCGTAGGAGAACCGGTGAAAGTGAACTATACAGACGTAGGTTCAGGAACACCAATCATTCTCTTGCACGGCATCCCAACTTGGTCTTACTTGTACCAGGACACAATCCAAGAGTTAGAAGAGGATTATCGCGTCATTGCACCAGATCTACTTGGATACGGCTTCTCTGATCAGCGTGATCAGTTTAACCGCTCTCTTAACATACAAGCAGATATGGTGGTTAAGCTTATGGACGAACTAGGATTGGAGAAAGCCAATGTGGTTGCGCATGATATTGGCGGAGGAGTTGGACTCATTCTTGCTCACAATGAACCAGAGCGTGTGAATAAGCTTGTACTTTCAAATGCTGTGGCCTATGATTCTTGGCCAATTCATGACATGCTCGTGATGGGCCACCCGTCTAGAGCGAACGATTCACTCGAAGAAATCGAGAACTTCCTTACAGGTGCGTATAAACAAATGTTCTTCAATAAGGAGAACCTGACTGAGACCTTCTTACAAGGAATTAAGGCACCTTATTTACACGAAGAAGGCAAAGTGAGTCTTGTACGTAATGCTGCAGCCTTAAATACGAACGAAACGACTGCACTTACGCCTACACTTTCCTCTATTCAACAACCTGTTCTTCTTCTATGGGGAGAGAAAGACGTTTGGCAACCGATTGAAACTGCTGAGAAGCTTGAGAACGACCTTCCTAATAGCACCTTAGTAAGAGTTGAAGCTTCCCACTGGACTCCTCAGGATGCTCCAGAAGTGTTCACAGCAGAAATCAAGAAATTTATCTAGTTGTTAGAAATCAATTTCTAACTGTTTAAACCAAGTAAACAAGCAGCGTCTCTTAGGCGCTGCTTGTTCTCTTATTCCTCTAGGAATACACCCTAACGAAGACCCTCTCACTTAAATTCCTCAGTATAAGATCTACACCATAATCCATAAGAAAATCCCCTCCAAGTAGACGGATAGAGCATCTTCACCTATGCTCTAACATGACCTGTCTACCTGAAGAGGATTTCACTCTTTCCTTACATCGCAGCGACTGATTCTTGAACAAGTGGGAACGTCCAATCTGCGTTTCTCCATCCTCGTTCCGATGCGAGCTCTTCAAATGATGTTGCTTCACTAAAATAAAATCGAATAATAGCTTCTTCTACACTTTCTAAATTGGGGTCGAACTGCAAACGAATGGGTTTGGAGAATTTCATTCCCGAAATCGACCCTTCTATGACGACGGTCTCGTTTACCACCAGGCTCCCCCCTTTATCTGTTATGAATACATATGAAATAGAATAAATCCTTAGTATGTACTTACCCTTTCAAACAAAAGTTAATCCTACACTAGACTCCAATTGAAATGTTGGAGACGCTCAACATAATTTAGGATAGACAATACATGTGGGGAGGCGAAGTAATGTTTCTCTAGACCCAGTCAATGTCCATTTGGTACATTAAAGACTGTTCATGGAAACATAAACGGAGGAAACTGAATGAGTGAATATGAAAACATTAAAAAAGGTGAACAAGGTGCTTGGATCAGCATCATCGCCTACCTCGTCTTATCTGTAGCCAAGCTAATCATTGCATACTTTGGATCGTCACAAGCTCTACGCGCAGATGGCTTGAACAACGCAACAGACGTCATCGCTTCCGTTGCCGTTCTTGTCGGACTTAAAATTTCTCGCAAGCCCCCAGATGAAGATCACCACTACGGGCATTTCCGTGCAGAAACCATCGGCTCCTTGATTGCAGCTTTTATCATGGTTACTGTCGGGCTACAAGTGCTCTATGAGACCATCACAAGCCTATTTTCAGGTACGACTGAACAACCACCTTCCATGCTGACCGCCTGGACTGCACTTGGTGCGTCCATTGTGATGTTTGTCGTCTACCGGGTTAACATCCAATTGTCCAAACGGATTAACAGCCGCTCCTTATATGCCGCAGCCCAAGACAATCGCTCGGATGCTCTTGTCAGCATTGGTGCCTTTATCGGAATTGTAGGAGCTCAATTTGGTGCATTTTGGCTCGACCCTATCGCCGGTTTCATTGTTGGACTCATTATATGTAAAACCGCGTATGACATTTTCATTGATTCCTCACACGCGCTTACAGACGGAATTGATGAAGAAATCTTATCTGAAATCAAAACCTCTATGGCGAAAGACTCTGAAGTGATGAAAGTCGACGATGTGAAAGCACGTTTACACGGGAATCGCATGCTAGTGGAAGCCACCATCCATGTAGACCCATCACTGAGCGTACAGCATAGTCATGACATTACCGACCGTCTAGAAGAACAATTATCCAAAGAATTTGAGATCCGTCATACCCACATTCATATCGAACCACATGATGAACAAGACACACAAGAAAATGATGATGAACGTAAATAAGCATAGCCGCTCACCGAATCCATGGATGAGCGAGCTATGCTTATTAATTACAAGAGAAATAAGCAATACGGTTTGTATCGGTGCTGTAATACACCCATCTCCGTTGACTTCTTCTCCATCGATACCCAGCAACTGACCTTCTTCCAATGAAAGTCGGGTAGAACCAAAATGCGCGTCCGTTCTCTAGTCGCACCCATGTATAACGGTAAAGGCACCGATAAAATGAACCTGGGTCTACAGCTTGTAAGCTCGGCTGATTCCCATACCCCCCACCGTCGAAACCGCCAGGCGGTGCATCAGGTGGCGGGGGAAGGTTCGGCGACTGTTGTTGCCCTCCAGGATACCCTCCTTGGAATCCTCCTTGACCAGGAAAGCCCGGATAGCCTCCTTGATTTGGAAAGCCTCCCTGACCAGGATAGCCACCAGGAAAGCCCCCAGTAAATCCTCCCGGTCCCCCTTGGCCAGGTCCGCCCAAACCAGGGAAGAACAATTGGCCAAGCATGCCAAAACCATTTTGACGATAAACCATTTGTCGATCTCCCTCCATCGTGAAGTCTTAATACGATATGCGAGGGCGAATGTACCTGTGACACCTACCTAAAGTAATGTAAGTACGTATACAGTCACAATGGATAGTCCAACGACAACGATGACATTTAACTTAAAGAAAGCCAACAGCGAACCAACTAGGAGTACTGTCCACCCAATCCACGGTTGATCCGGAATAACCGTCAAAATCCCAGGGAAAATCAAGGCCCCGAGCGCCGCATATGGGATAGCTTGAAGCCATCGGTCTACCCAATCTGGAAACTCCCATTTATCTACGACGAATGCTGGCAAGAATCTAGGTACAGCCGTCACAATCGCCATCCCGATAATCATCGTAATCATGAAGATTCACCCTCTTTCTTTAGCAGCCAAATTCCAGTGCTCGCACCGATGATTGTGGCACAGACAATTGCCCAGCCAGCAGGCATTACTTCAGAGAAAGCGAAATTCAAGAACATACTTATTAAAGCAACAATTCCAATTCTCCATTCGGCTCGAACGGAAGGCAGCAACAATCCGATGAACATCGCATAGAGCGCCACTCCCATACTTTGACTTAATGAAGTTGGAATCACATCACCAAGCACTCCCCCAAGAAAGGAACCGCCCACCCACGAAAGATAGCTGACCACAATCATAGCGGCGTAGAACAACATCCCATTCTCCTCTTTGGCTGGCTTCGTATGGAGTGAGGAAACTGCGAACGTCTCATCTGTTAAGCCGAATGACAAAGGAAGTTTCCACTTTAGCGGAGTTCCACGAAGTCGATTCATAAATGAAAAGCTCATCACAAAGTGACGAAAGTTCAACACGAATGTGGCGATGACGATTTCAAGCACCCCGGTACCAGCTGCTACAAGACTCGCAGCCATAAACTGACTGGCACCCGCAAAAACAAGTACACTCATCATCGTTAGTTCAAATATCGATAACCCCGCTTGCCTCGCAAGCACCCCATATGTAATCGCGATGGGTAGGTACCCAATCATAATTGGCAATCCGGCGAAAACGCCACGCCGAATCATAAGGGTTGTCTGTGACACAGTTGAAAAGACTGGTGTATTGGTTTGCATGGATTCCCTCTCTTCCCCTTATCTAGATTGAACAGCTCTTGCCCCTTCCAATTTATCTTAAGCAACTCTATACACACTTCCAATCTTTTCTGTTAATATTAAGAAAATATTAACAATTCTTACTCTAACCTACAATAATCGTGGTGAAAATAATGGCTATTTTTGAACCTATAGTGGTGCAAGACAAAAATGGGTCGCTGTACACGCTGCGTTCTGCTCATCCTAAAGACGGCAAAGACGTGTTGAACTTTACGAAGACGATGCTTCAGGAAGCGGACTATTTAATTACCAAACCAACTGAATATTTAGTCCCTCTTCGTAGGGAGAAACGAATGATTAAACAATTTATGTATGCAAGAGGCCGTTTATTTCTGTTATTGTTCCATGAGACAAGATTAGTAGGCATGCTCGATTTAATGAACAGTTCTAGGAAACGGCTTTCCCACGTAGCTGATATCGGAATGAGCATTGACTCAGCTTATCAGAATCTTGGCCTTGGGCGATTGCTGTTGCAACACGCACGAGCGTGGGCCGAGGCTCATCCAACAATCGAAAAGCTAGCGCTTGAAGTATTCAAGCAGAATGAACAAGCCATACATCTGTATACTTCTCTAGGATTTGTCCAAGAGGGAGAGAAGAAACAAGCCGTGAAGCTCGAGGATGGAACGTATGACAGTCTCATCCAAATGGGCAGAAGCGTTCTGAAAGGAGGTAGACTGGATGAATAAAGCCATCTTTTTTGATTTAGACGGTACTCTCGTCGACCGTGCATCTAGTTTAAAGAAGTTTCTTGAGAACCAGCACAAACGATTTCCACAGTGGTTTCAGAACGTGCCAATCGATGAGTACTACGAGCGATTTATTCATCTTGAAGAAGATGACTATGTCTGGAAGGATAAAGTCTACCAGTCAATTGAACAAGAATATAAATTGCCGCAACGGAGCTGGCAGAAGCTCTTGAGTGACTATGTTCAGCGCTTCTATTATGATTGCCTTCCTTTTCCTGATGTTGTGGAGACTATTCAATATTTCAAAGACAATGGCTACAAAGTTGGGATCGTGACGAATGGAAGAGGCGAATTTCAGTGGCGAAATATTCACGCTCTTAAGCTCCATAGCCTCTGTGATACGATACTAATTTCGGAACTAGAAGGCTATCAGAAGCCTGACCGCCACTTGTTTGAGAAGGCGATGAAAGAAGTTGATACCATGCCTGTGAACAGTATTTTCGTTGGTGACCATGAAGACCATGATATTGCGGGTGCGAAAGAAGTTGGTATGAGCACCGTGCTCGCTGACCATCTACGCAAGAATCCAAAGACAAATAGTGACTACACGATTCATTCTCTTAGAGAACTACAGCATTTATTTACACTCGCCATCTAAAGTGAAAAGGGGTGCACCCCTCAGCTTGTAGAGAAACCCCGTGTTTTCTGACAGCTTTTATTGTGTGAATCGTGCGGGCAGACCGCCGTGAGTAATGCTTGTTCGCGTACCTTTTCTTTTCCGCGCAAGCGACAATAACGCAGCCCGTTCAGTTCTTTTGAATCTGCGAAGCTACATTCAACCGAACTTATTCTTTGGAGTCATCCCACACATAGCAGGTAATGATTTCTTAGTTATAACTAGAATAACAAATCAACGCAGGGGTCTAATGAAGATCAGAAAAATAAATAAAGGTTGCCGAGACTTCCTCGGCAACCTGTGGAGTGCCCATAAAGGGCACTCCTTTCTGTTAACGTAGGGTAAGCGTATCTTCTACTTGCTTACGCAAAGCTCGTTTTAAGAATTTCCCAACCGATGTTTTTGGAATTTCCTCCATAAAGAGAACCTCATCTGGCAGCCACCACTTCGCAAATTGCGGTCGTAGAAAGTCGTAGATGTCTTCTTTCTTTGTTTGACGCCCTTCCTTCAACACTACACAAGCGACAGGACGTTCCTGCCACTCAGGGTGAGGCAAGGCAACAACAGCCGCTTCAAAGACGTCTTCGTGTGCCATCAGCGCATTTTCAAGGTCTACAGAGGAAATCCATTCTCCCCCACTCTTTATAAGGTCCTTCGTTCGGTCAACGATCTTAATAAATCCTTCTTCATCAATCGTCACGACATCCCCAGTATGAAGCCATCCATCTTGAAATGCCTCGCTTGAGCGTTCGTCGTCCAAATACTCACTCGCAATCCAGTTCCCTCTTAGCAACAGTTCTCCCATCTCTTTACCATCCCAAGCCACTTCACCATTCTGCCCGACAACTTTCAAATCAATGAGCGGGACAGGCGTACCTTGCTTTGCCCGGATATCTAGTCGCTCTTCATTGCTTAAGTCGGTCTGATAGCTCTTCAGTCGAGATACGGTTACCATCGGTGTCGTTTCGGTCATGCCATACGCATGAAGGAACGGAATTCCATACTTCTCTTCAAACGTCTTAATCATTCCTTTAGGTGCAGCCGAACCACCACACACAACTGCGCGAAGACTGCTCGTGTCAAAGTCACCCGTCTCAAATTCCTTCAGCAACCCAAGCCAAATGGTCGGAACCCCAGCCGTTGTGGTGACCTTATATTCCTCAATCAATTCTGCTAGCAATTTAGGAGTAAATCGTGGACCTGGCATCACTTGAGTGGACCCAAACCACGTCGCCCCATACGGCATACCCCATGCGTTGACGTGAAACATAGGAACAACCGGCATACTCACATCTGCCTCAGACACCCCACATCCATCAGCTAGACCTAATGCCATCGCATGTAGCACGGTCCCTCTGTGGTTGTATAGGACACCCTTTGGATTTCCTGTCGTAGCAGAGGTATAACACAACCCAGCGGCATCATTTTCATCCAAGTCTTTACGGAATTCGTATTCCGGGTTCCCTGTTTCAAGTAGCCGCTCGTAATGATACACAGGCGATAGTGTGGTTTCAGGCACCTCTTCATCATCCGTCATAATGACAAATGCTTTAACGTTAGAGATTTCACCTTTGACTGCTTCAATAAGCGGAAGTACATCTTCGTCAATGAGAAGCACTTGGTCTTCAGCATGATTAATAATGTACGCCACATGCTTTGGAGAAAGTCGAAGGTTAATGGTGTGCAAGACCCCTCCCATTCCAGGTATGCCGAAATAAGCTTCTAAGTGACGGTGATGGTTCCAAGCTACTGTTCCTACTTTCTCGCCCCTTTGCACGCCGAGCTGTTCAAGAGCACTTGAAAGCCTGCGAGTACGTTGGCCGATCTCCTTGTAGGACAATCGCTGGATTTTCTTTTGTGTACGTGAAATGACTTCTTTGTTCGGAAAATACTTTTCTGCACGTTCCAACATATCGGACACGAGCAAAGGGATATTCATCATTCTTCTCAAACCTCCAGTTATGGTAGAATGGTCCCAAATCATAAGGAAGCGCTTACATCATACATGATAATAACTAGGTCCTTCTCATCTATTTTCACAAAGGTGAGGAACATTCCTGCTTTTCACTAATTATTTTTCTAAATTTTCACACTTTAATAACGGATCTTCGAATGGTTCAGGAAATACGGTTGGATGAAGCAAGTATGCCAACTTCTGCAGTCCATAGAATAATCTTGGCGATGGACGACAGTAAAGTGACTCTGGTAAAGGGTAAATGTGATCGTCTCGAATAGCAGGTACGTTGTCCCAACCAGGACGCTTACGAATAAGAGAGGGCTTCATCTTCTTCTCGTTGACACCCACCCAAACCATGCATACGACATCAGGATTTCGTCTCCTCACGTCATCCCAGTCCGTTTGGACGCTAGCTTGTTCAGCGTCTTCATAGAGATTACGCCCACCTGCTAGGAGACTCAATTCAGTCAGCCAATTTGGGCCTCCCGGGGTGAAGACGGGCTTTGGCCACCATTCCCAATAAAGAGTTTTCAAGTGTTCGAGAGTAGAAGCTTGCTCTCTATATGTAGACTGAATCGCTTCACACTTAGTCGTCACCTCAGCCGCTCTTTCCTCTCTCCCAATCATCACACCAAGATGATGAACATCCTCCAAGATCTCTTTAAGGGAATTCGGATTGAGGATCACATATGGAAGCTTTCGTCGCTCTAACTCCTCAATGTTCCGCTCCATTCCAGGTACACTTAACGAAGCGACGACAAGATCCGGTTCAAGTTGCTCTACTGCATCCATATCAATAGAGAGATCAGGACCTACCTTTGGTAAAGCTTGTACAGATTGAGGCCAGTCCGAGAAATCGTCCACCGCGACAACATCTTCCATGGCACCTAAGTAGGCAAGAATTTCTGTATTACTTGGGCAAATTGAAACGATTCGCATCATACGACCTCCTCGTGTTATGAAACTCGAATATAGCCTATTGTTACGTTCTACGCTTACATAAAAATAACCATAGTTGGCTTCAGTCTTTATAAATTCAAGGAAGACATATAGAGAAGATTAACGCAGGCTGGATTATTCTTCCTTTACACCATACTAACATACGGTAAACTTGTTCATTTCTCGGTATAGATTGTTTATGGGCATCCTAGTGAAGAACTCGATAAAAGAAGCGTAGTGAAGTTCATATAAAGAAAGGACAAAATCTTGAAATTTTGTCCTTCTGTCTTCCATCCTATTTGATTACATCCCAGATACGTGCTGTTCGCCTACCTCATAAGCCCGCTTGGCTTGTCTTCTTTCAGTCCACCATGAAGCGAGAATCGTCATAAACGGTGTGATGAGCAAGAAGAAGGCGAAGGGAACAAAGTCAAGTACTGGGACACCGACAAGAGCAGCACACAGTAGCGCAAGCATGCTCCAAGGGACCATACCTGTGAAGACGACGGTTGTGTCTGCAATAATTCGGCCTAACTGTCCTTTCGAGAAGTTCGCTTCCCAGTGAGGCTTTAACGCACGCCCTGTTAGAATGACCGGAAACGATTGGTTCGGTGAGATGAAAGCAATCCCAAACGCAACCCCTACCGTTTGCCACGTATTCTTCGTAAGGGAATCAGAATTTGTAAAGACCTTATCAATATAAGGCTGTAGCATCTCGGTATCTTCTATAATTTGTGAGAATACCCCCACAACAAGTATAAAGACAATGAATGGTAACATAGAGAAGATTCCTGTGTGGCTATCAAACCCTGTAAAGATGAGCGTTGACCATTCTATGACCGACTCGCCGCGTATCATCAGGACAACTAATGCAGTGCCGATACTCAGCATAAATGCATGCTTTGTCTTCCCAATCCATAGAATAGCGACCATCAACACAAATGGTGGGAGCAAAGAAATCACGAGTTGAGGGGTCGATAGTCCGTCCAAATTTTCACTTGAGAAAGCACCCGCTTCTACATCGAGAACAACGAGATCCATGACGAAGTAAGCAAGAACCGTCACTAGAACACTTCCGATTAACGTTGGCAGAATACGTAAGAGCTGCCTCCTTACATTAAGGTCAAGCGAATGAATAATGAGCTGAAAGGATGTGGATAAAGGTGAGGTTCGATCTCCTACAAACGCCCCTGAAACTAAGGCTCCTGCCACGTATCCTAATGATACATCGATTGTTCCTGCTGCCGCCATGACCGGTACCCCAACCACGCTTAAACTTCCAACAGCTGAACCGATCACTAACGACATCAGCATGGTAACTAGAAACGTCATCATGAGAAAGTGGTCTGCAGAGATAAAGGAAAGAAAGACCGTATTCATATCCTCCACCGTCCCAGCAAGCTTCCAAGTTGGAAGCACCATGCCAACGAACATCAGAAGCCACGCAACTTCCTTATTTCGTTTTATCCCTGTCGTAATGGCATCTCTCAAATGCGCATGGGTATACCCTTTCTTATAGAAGAAATAAAGGAGTATAGCGAAACCAGGAACAATGGCAAGCGTCATGGAAAAGTTGTGAACAACGGCTACCATTAATACACCGATTGTAATCGTTAATATTAGTACAATTTCTCGTAGTAGAAAGGATTGCTTCATAAGTTGTCGCCCCCTGGTTGTTTAGAGGACATTATACGTAAGGGAATCCTCCCTTACAATACACACGGAAATATTCAAAATACATCAATAATTCCCTTTACCCATTAGTAAATAAATGGTAGGTTACAAGCATGCTACAATAGAACCACTTAGCTATTCTCTTATTGAATCAAGGAGTGACCAAATGATCGAGTTAACAGGCGTTTCTAAAACTTATGACGGCCAAAAACAGGCCGTAACAAATTTATCTTTAACCATCCCAAGCGGTAAAATCTTTGGTTTCCTCGGTCCAAATGGGGCCGGTAAATCTACAACCATTAAGATGATGACTGGAATCCTTCCGTTGGACGAAGGTCAAATCACAATGAACGGCTTCGATATCACAACCGATGCCCTAGAGGCGAAACGTTCATTTGGATATGTGTCCGATTCACCCGACCAGTTTCTTCGATTAAAGGGGGTTGAATACTTAAACTTTATTGGAGACTTATATGATGTAGATACAAAGACAAGGAAAGAACGGATTGAGCATTTCACGAAGGAGTTTGGAATCTTTGAAGTCCTGAATGACACCATTCAATCCTACTCACACGGAATGCGTCAAAAAATTATCGTCACAGGTGTGCTTCTCCACGACCCTGATGTATGGATTCTAGACGAACCACTCACAGGACTCGATCCCAAGAGCGCGTTCACATTAAAGGAAATGATGAAAGAACATGCAGAGAAAGGAAAGACAGTCTTCTTCTCAACACACGTTCTAGAAGTAGTCGAACAATTATGCGATGAGGTTGCCATCATTTCAAACGGAGAGATTCTGTTTAATGGAGACATGAAGGAGATGAAGAAGCAATTTAAAGAGGACCAGACACTTGAACATATCTTCCTGGAGCTTACCAACCATGAATAAGGCATTCCTTCTGTTCAGACTAATGGTAAAGCTTCACTTCTCTATGCGTGACAAAGATAGCAAATACAAAGTCGGTGTAGCAATTGCCATTATGGCAGCTCTCCCGCTTGGTGCCGTGCTTCTATATTTATTGGGAACGATTGTATCCAATGCTTACGCGTTGCTTGAGCCATTAGGACAGGATTCACTCATTATAGCTGTGGCTCTGTTCGGAGCAGCATTTGCGGTACTATTCTTCACCATTTTCTCAATCCTGTCTTCTTTCTACTTCTCAGAGGATATTGAATCGTATCTGCCCATGCCGTTTCAGCCGTACCAAATCATCATTGGGAAGTCGTTATCTCCTCTTCTTAAAGGATATTTGTACTCTACGCTTCTGCTCGGCCCGGTGTTTTTCTTTTACGGTAGTCAAGCTGGAGGGGGACTCTTGTATGTACTCACGAGTGTACTGGTGCTAGCAACATTCCCAATCATCCCATTCATCCTTATTGCTTTACTTATGATGGTGGTCATGCGTTATGCGAATATTGCCAAGAACAAAGACCGAACGAAAACCATTGCGGGTTTTATAGGCATCTTATTCGCGATTGGAATTAACATTCTCGTTCGCTTGAACCAATCTTCTGAAGAGGTGGGGCAAGATTTAGCACAGTGGCTGTCTGGACAAAACGATTTACTCTGGAACATAACGAAGGTTCTTCCCAATACATATGTGGCTACACAAATGCTGACAGCAGACAACCTTGGTTGGAGCATTGTTTCTACACTAGCGTTTCTTCTGATTACAGCAGTAGCTGTTGCTCTCTATATCTCAGTTGGACAGCGTCTATACTTTAAAGGAGTCAGAGGCATTCAGTCTGGGTCTAAAGGTAAACAAATGAAAGAGTTGACCAGTGACCATATGAAAGGCAGCACACCGTTCTGGAGCTTGATAAGGAGAGATATTAAAACCATCTTTCGAACTCCTGCATTCTTCATTCAATGTGTTGTGAACAACATGACGCTCCCGCTTTTACTTGTAGTCATTCTATTTATGGATGGCAATCTGCAACTTATACGAACTAACCTTCAAACGATGGACCAAGGTCATGTTCTGTTGCTTGCTTTAGGGGCAACGATTGTCACAATTGGCTCAAATCCCACTGCGACTTCTTCCATTTCAAGGGAGGGAGCGAACTGGTTTGCCTTTTTATACATGCCCATTACGACTAAAACTGTTTTCTACAGCAAAGCGTTTGTTGCATTTCTAATTCAGTGGATTGGACTTGTATTTGTCGGGGGGATTATGATTTGGTTCTTGCAAGGGTTCTCAATCATCCTCCCTCTCTGGTTATTGTTGAGCGGAATCATAAACTGGATTAGTTCAATCTATGGATTGATATTAGACTCATCCCAACCGAACTTGCACTGGAACGATGAACAGCAAGTCTTTCGTTCTCTCATGCCATTCATGAGTCTCATTATGCAAGCATTAGCTGGTTCTGTACTTATTATTATCTTGTGGGTGCTCCCATTTGTTCAAGGGGTCTGGATCACCTTTGCTATTCTATTAAGTGTTCTCCTACTTACATTGTGGGGAATGAATGATTGGCTAAAGCGAAAGAGCCAAGCTTCGTTACACTCTATTAAATAGGAGGGATTCTGTTGAAATTGCGAACGTTAGTCGAAGAAGATGCAGCCACTTACTGGGCATTTCGACTTCATGCATTAGAGGAGAGCCCAACCGCCTTCTTAACGACCGTCGAAGAAAGAAGAGCAAAAGACGACGCACTGTCACAAACCAAACGTCAACTGGCAGACCATCGTAGTGAAACGATTGGAGCATTTAAAGAAGGAGAATTAGTCGGGGTAGTCACATTACTGTTAAGTGGAGCTTATCGTTCAAGACACAAAGGAACCATCGTCGCAATGTACGTTGCTCCAGCATCACGAAAGAACGGGGTTGGAAAGCAATTGATGGAAGCTATCCTCCACTCGGCCAAGCAGCGCGACCTAGAAATGCTGACACTAGAAGTGGCTACGCTAAATAAACGAGCTTCCTCCCTCTATCAGTCTTGTGGCTTTATGAGCTATGGCATTCTCCAACACTCCTTAAAAACAAATAAGGGCTACATCGACGAGACATCCATGGTGTGCTACCTATAGAATAATGCGCATGACTCCAGTCATGCGCATTATTCTTGATAATATTTAATAAGAAAAGCCATTAAACGAATGAGACTATTTAATAATCATGACAGGACAATCAACTTCACGGGTAACTTTATGACTCACACTTCCTAGCAGTACCTCTTGAAAGGCATTCAAGCCACGGCTCCCCATCACGACGATATCGTACTCATGCCTGTTGGCATAATCCGATATCTCTCGACTAGGGTCTCCTTTCACCATTTCTAGCGTGTAAGGTACACCTTTAAAGTTTAGCTGCTCTTCGATCGGACGAACCCTCTCATACCTTGTATGGTCGACTCCTATGCTCCCTTGTGAAATGACGTCATGTTTCGAGGAGTTTGCATCAATAACATATAAAACCGTGACAGATGCGTCTTGTTCGATGGATGCTAAGTGAGCTGCACGTTTGACCGTTTCTAGACCGTGTTCTGTACCGTCTGTTGCTAGTAGTATTTTATTAAACATAGAACCCCCCCTAAATTTCTTCCTATCCTTCCCCTTTCCTTTCGTTATCGTCGACTTAAACCCCTTTTTCATAGGTGTGACAGTTGTTTGAACATACGTCCCCTTAGAGGGACCGACAGCAAATTTTATGATTCATGGACCTTTATGCATGTGTTTGAAAGAATTACCGAGAAAAAATGTGAATTAATCGCTTACATGGGGTTATCTTTCTTTAGCAACCCGTGATATAATTTCTTTCGTTCTGTTCGGTTTCGCTTTTGGAGAACGAAAGCAAAAATTAAAAGAAAGAGGTGGATGTATGAATCTAGCACAAACAATCCGACAGCAGTGGCTAGGCAACGTGAAAAGTGATGTACTTGCAGGGATTGTCGTCGCATTAGCTCTAATCCCTGAGGCGATTGCTTTCTCACTTGTCGCTGGTGTCGATCCGATGGTTGGACTGTACGCTTCCTTCTGTATCGCTGTCATCATAGCCTTTGTCGGCGGACGACCAGGTATGATTTCAGCGGCTACAGGTGCCATGGCCTTGCTCATGGGTGGTCTTGTACGCGACTACGGAATTGAGTATTTGCTCGCTGCAACGGTTCTTACTGGTATTATTCAAATTATTTTTGGGTCACTTAAGATTGCGCGGTTAATGCGCTTTATTCCACGTTCTGTTATGACTGGGTTTGTGAATTCACTTGCAATCTTAATCTTCATGTCTCAATTGGAGCACTTTGCTGGAGAAGGTTGGGTCATGTACGCAATGGTTGCAGGTTCTCTTGCCATCATCTATCTATTCCCACGTCTCACAAGCTCCATTCCATCTCCACTTGTTGCAATCGTCGTGATTACCGTTATTGCAGTTATGACGAACGCGTCTACGAAGACCGTTGGAGATATGGGCGAATTGAGTCAGACGCTCCCAATCTTTGCGTTACCTGATATCCCGCTTAACTTCGAGACACTTCAGATTATCTTGCCTTATTCCATTGCCTTAGCAATTGTTGGGCTTGTTGAATCTTTACTAACGTCTCAAATTGTGGATGATATGACGGATACAGGAAGTAACAAGAACAAAGAGGCTCGTGGACAAGGGATTGCGAACTTTGTAACAGGTTTCTTTGGCGGAATGGCTGGCTGTGCGATGATTGGTCAATCTGTCATTAACGTGAAATCTGGAGGACGCGGTCGTCTATCTACGTTTGTTGCTGGTGCATTCCTAATGTTCCTCATTATTGTTCTTAACGGCCTATTGATTCAAATTCCAATGGCCGCACTCGTAGGTGTCATGATCATGGTTTCCATCGGTACATTCGATTGGTCATCCTTGACGAAGTTACATCGTATGCCACTGTCTGACGCTGCTGTCATGGTCATTACAGTAGGAGTTGTCGTGTACACGCATGACCTTTCAATTGGTGTTATCACTGGTGTAATTCTAAGTGCCCTATTCTTCGCAGCGAAGATCTCGAAGCTTAAAGTAGAAGAGAAATTTGATGCTAAGCTTGATACGATGACATTTGAGGTTCACGGAGAGCTATTCTTCGTATCATCGAATGACTTGCCTGATTACTTCAATTATAAAGTAGATGCGTCAACGGTTATCCTTGACTTTACAGATGCTCATGTTCACGATGATTCTGCAGTAGGAGCCATCGACAAAGTGGTCATGAAATTCAAGAACCAAGGAAAAGACGTTCAAGTCGTTGGACTGAATGACCGAAGCGCTCAACTCATTAATCAATTGGCTGTCTACGACAAGCCAGATGCAACAGCCGCTAGTCATTAATCCTCATAGAAAAGCCCCGCTTATCGTAAGCGGGGCTTTTTCAATCTTTGTAATTGGACGAGAAACGCACATACCTTCTACCGATTAAAACACTCCAAACACAATAAGCAAGATGGACGCCACAACGAGACTATAGTTCGCAATTGGATGAAACTCACTGTAGTTCTGCTCTGACCCTGTCATACGATCCAATACTTCTTGACGAATTTTTGTTTCGTAGACCATCTCATCACCACTTTGTAAGCGTTTTCAATTCATGATTCAAGTATATCACGCTTCCATCTGGTCTACAACAAATCACGCATCAATCTTTCTCATCTTGTTCAAGCCACTCAGACTTCAGAATTGACATTTCCACTAAGCTCCAATACTCACGCCCCATTTTCCGGTAGTCTCGAAGAACTCCATCCTCATGAAAGCCCACATTCGTGTAAGCACGCCGAGCAGCATTATTGAAATCAAAGACACCTAGCTCCACGCGATGAGCTTGTAACTCGTTAAACGAGAAGTCTGTCACTGCTCTCACAATTGCCTGTCCATATCCTTTCCCACGCTCAGCACTCTCCCCTACTAGCACGCGGCCAATGCGAACAGAATCGTGTTTCACGTTGTGTTTCAGTGAGACATGTCCAATAGAGAGACCCGATTGGACGCTTAAGACCGTGAAAATCCACCTGTCTTCTTTCCTCTCATTTACATACTCATCGAGTTGTTGTGAGGTCAACGGATATGTAAATGACGGGCCCGCCCATTGGCGCAATACATGCTCAGTTGGAACCCAATCCATAAGTTGAGTATAATCCTGTTTTGTAAATGGTCGTAGGGCAATCATAGGCATTCTCCCTCAAGAAGGTTGTTCAATCGTCGATTCTGCGGTGGTAAGCAGTTCCTCTGTTGCATGACGAAGGAGTGATACTTGCTCATAATCGAGCTCTTTGAATCCTAAGTCGTTTAAACGTTGTTTCATCTTAGCCGGGAGATGAGAGAAGTACACTTCAAAGGGCTGGTCTTGACTTGTCTCCATCAGAATCAGAAAGACATTATGATAGGCAAGCCAACCGGCGTTCACCCATTGGCCACTCTCCTTCATGCGCTCCCACTTCTTTGTCAACACCTCATCTTGAAGAGTCGTTAGCTTCGTAAGATGACTAAACCCTTCCTCTCGAAGATGCTCTCGTAAGCGAAGCGCTGTATCCAAGATGGCTTCATAAGTCAGGTGATTGGCCATTGACAATGGAACAGGTGTATCTTGTAACCACCCCTTCTCACGTAGAAATGGAATTAAATGAACCATTGAAACGTGCTGGCAGGAAATAAATTGATACAATAAAGCAGCTTCTTTCCATGCTCCCAATAAAGCATGGGTTGCCACAAAGCTTGCCCCTTCTTTCTGTTGTTTCTCTGAGAACTTAAGTCGTGATTGGACAAGCCGCTTCACATCTTCAATGACGTCTGTCTTCCCTTGTGTAGATTGGAAATAAGAGCGTGCCCATTCTTGCAATTTCTTGAATTCTCCGTTGTTATCTTTAAGAATCATGGCCTCCGTTAAGTAATGAAAGTGCCACGGGTTGTATTTAATCAGTTCGCCCTTCGGGAATTCTAAAATAGATTTAACCTGCACATGGACATACTCTTCCTTATAGACAACGGTATACTCACCGAGCGTTGATTCTTTGCCTGTAAACGCAATTAAATTTAGATCACTGTACTCATCCGCCTCTTTCTGTGCAACAGAGCCAACGACGCAGATATACGTACAGTGAGTTAGATACTCTTCTGAATAAGCATTCGCAACCTTCCATAATTGGCGATTGTGTGGCTCCATACGATCTCCCTCTTCCATACATAATAGTGAAAACTCTTACCTCACTCTATTCCTTGTACAAAATGGATTGAAACTGGTTAATGGGAATTATTTTACACTTTTAGAAGGTACCTTGATTTTATTGTTACAATAACAACATTCAGGAGATAATAAAGCATGTAGAAGAAAAAGGGTTTATTTCTAGAATCTTTTTTCGTATGCTAGTGTTGGTACAGGATGACAAGCCTACAAGGAGGCTTCATATGCATAAAGAAACAGTTCTTCAGCTCATGCTCTACTTCATGGGCATCTTCGTCTCAAGCTTAGGGCTTGCGCTTCTTATTATTTCTGGTGTTGGAGTCGCTCCTGGTGATAGTGTTGCCGTAGGACTGGCCGAACGAACACCGATTAGCGTTGGGGTATTTCTCATTATCGGATTTGTCGCGCTTGTTATGATCAATGCTCTTATAGAGAAGAAACGTCCTCGTTTTGAATCCATCATCCCGAGTGTTATCCGCGGGTTAACTCTTAACTTTTGGTTGTACTTAATCTTTAACAATCAAGTATTGGACGTGCTATGGTTGCAATGGACCGTTTTCGCCATTGGGGTTGTGTGTATCGGACTTGGCATCGCGGTTTATCTTCATGCCCCTTTCCCACATATTCCTGTCGACCACTTTATGATGGTCGTAAACGAAAATACAAATCAATCAAAGCGCTTTGTACGAGTCCTATTTGAAGGTGTACTCGCTTTAATCGGATTTGTGCTTGGTGGCTTTGATGTCGTTGGTTGGGGAACGCTTATTACAGCGCTTATGCTCGGACCATTTATTCAATGGTTCTATGAGAAAACGTATTTCCTAGAAGACATTGCCCCACCTAAACATCGTAAAGAATTAATGGAGTGAGTTGCGTTTGCGACTCACTCTTTTATAGACCAAATACAGTGTTGTTCCTCCCATTGCTATTAAGTTCAACAATGTAAACCAATCTCCTCCATAGTTCGGGTCCCAATATGAAACAACACTTCTAAACACCCAATCACTTACAGGGTAGAAGAGTGGAATCGCATCGGTTACATGAGTGAAGAGATCGATAATAATATGACCAAGCCACCCGTATAGAAGTGCAGTCCACGCGGTCAACTTCCAACCTCTCCATAGAAGAACCCCAACAAAGATAACCCCCCATACAAATAAAGAGTGAAAGGTCTGCCGCAAGACTGTAACGATAGGCATAGCGAATAAAGCATGCGCTAACTCAAGCATCACTCGCCCAAATCCATTTGACTGTATGGCTTCTACTGAGAAGATGTCCGTCGAAACTAATAAGTATAAAAACACGACATAATAAATTACGTCTGGTACGAGACTGCCAATAATGAAATATTTAATCTTGCCTTTATGCTTTCGGGAAGCGACATAGGTCCAAAATGCATGGTCAGGTGTGTTCATTCTGTTCATCCTTTCAAGAGTTTGTAAAGGCTTGCATTGATAAATTGTGATATAGTGAAGACAACGTTTACAGGGGAGGATTCATTCATGGAAAAAATTCAACTAGCAAACGATTTGTCACTATCTCGCATTATTCACGGTCACTGGAGACTGAAAGATTGGAACATATCTAAAGAAGAGACGTTGGAACTCGTCGAATATTGTATTTCCCAGGGAATCACAACATTTGACCACGCTGATATCTATGGCAATTACGAGTGTGAGGCTCTATTTGGAGAAGCACTAAAGCTTAAGCCGGAATTACGTGAACAGATTGAACTTGTCACGAAGTGCGGTATTGTGCTCCCGTCGGAGAATCGACCTGATCATAAGACTCACCACTACAACACAAGTAAAGATCATATCATTCAGTCAGTAAATCAATCTTTACATAATCTCGCAACAGATTACATTGATTTGCTTCTAATCCATCGCCCAGACCCATTCATGGACCCTGCTGAGGTTGCAGAAGCGTTCAAGGAATTAAAGCAAGAAGGGAAAGTACGTCACTTCGGTGTCTCTAACTTTAAACAGTCCCAATACGACATGCTTCAAGCTCATCTAGAATTTGAGCTTGTCACGAATCAAATTGAACTTTCACCATACAACTTGGAGAATTTCCAAGACGGCACGCTAGACTTGTGCCAAGAGAAACGCATCGCTCCAATGGCATGGTCCCCTCTTGGAGGAGGAGATGTGTTCACAAGCCAAGACGACAAAGCAGTCCGTCTCCGTGAAACGCTTAAGAAAGTAGCAAACGAACTAGGCACAGACCATATAGATGAAGTCATGTATGCGTGGTTGCTCTCTCACCCTGCACAAATTATGCCAATTGTCGGTTCCGGCAAGAAAGAACGCATCGACCGTGCAATAAAGGCTCAATCTCACACATTGACACGGGACCAATGGTTTGAAATTTACACAAGTTCCATGGGATACGACATTCCATAACTCCATCAGTTAGAAGCTTGTCAGGCATTACGCCTGGCAAGCTTTTTTTCTATGCCTTCCTTTACCTCCACATTTTTACATACCATAAATTATTGTTAGTTAGCGAATACTGGCACTATAGCTAATATTATGAATCTTTACATTGTAAACGAATTTTTTTGACATTATGTAAAAAGTCCTTTATAACTAAAATCGTACTTATTGGACATAGTAAAACAGACAAATTAGAAATTAGGAGGTCCACTATGCTTAGTATTATTATTGGCCTAATTCTCCTGATGCTTCTAGCTTACTTAGGATGGTCCATTATCTGGATCGCTCCACTTGTTTCTGGGGTTGTAGCCCTATTAAGTGGAATGAACATCCTTGACTCTTATACTGGTACGTATATGGAAGGCTTCGTAGGGTTTGCGAAAGATTACTTCCCTATCTTCCTATTTGGTGCAGTATTCGGTAAGTTGATGGAAGACACAGGTGCTGCTCAATCAGTAGCTTATAAAATCACGAACTTGATTGGTAAGAAACGTGCAATCTTAGGAATGTTGCTTTCTACAGCCATTCTTACTTACGGCGGTGTAAGTCTATTCGTAGCCGTGTTCGCGGTGTATCCAATCGCTGTAGCGATGTTCCGTGAAGCAAACGTATCTCGTAAATTGCTTCCGACTACATTCGTTCTAGGTGCCTTCACCTTTACGATGACAGCTTTACCCGGTACTCCTCAAATCCAGAACATCATTCCAATTAACACGTTCCAGACTGGTCCGTTCGCAGCTCCAATTCTTGGTCTTGTAGCCGGAATTATTATGGCTGTCGGTGGTTATTTCTACTTAACGTTCCGTCAGAGTCGTCTTGATAAACAAGGCGATCAGTTCACTGAGCCAGAAGGCGACAACCAAGTTAAAGAAATTAATGAAGACGAACTGCCTAACTGGATTCTTTCTATTATCCCGTTGGTCGTTGTCGTTGTTACTCTGAACCTGTTCGATATGAGTATCTTAATTTCCTTGCTCATTGGTATTCTGTTAATCATGCTCTTTAACATTAGTGACTACAAGCAGTTCATCGGAGCGATTAACGGTGGTGCTTCTGGTTCTGTCATGGCAACCATTAACACGAGTGCTGCAGTTGGTTTCGGTTCTGTTGTTACGGCATCACCTGGCTTTACAAGTGTGAAGGAAATGATCTTCAATATCCCACTTAGCCCTTACTTCTCAGAGGCATTTGCCGTATCTCTACTTGCCATGATTACAGGTTCTGCATCTGGTGGTATGGGAATTGCACTTGAAGCACTAGGTCAGCAGTATTACAACATTGCCATTGAACAAGGATTAAGCCTTGAAGCGTTCCACCGTATTACTGCGGTTGCTTCTGGTGCATCCATTCTTCCACACAACGGTGCATTGCTAACGCTATTCACCGTTATGGGCTTGACACACAAAGACTCTTATAAAGACGTGTTTGTGGTCGGATTATTGATTCCGATAGTTGCAACGATTGCGATTATCCTTCTTGCAATGCTTGGCATTAACTAATAAATAAAAGCAGGTGGCTCTCCACCTGCTTTTTTATGTTCGCTTTCCATTTAGGTTGTGAATCGTCATCTCACTTCGAACGAAGAACCGGATGTTTAACGCAGATTGACCAATCCCTTTAGAGATATAGAAGGTTCCTTTGCTGTGAGGATGCTGGCCTTGATACACGCCTTGCTTAGCTAGTTGTCCCATGTCTTTCAACTTAAATAAGAATGGCACATTGACTTGCTTCCCATGTAAATGGCCTGAGACCAAGAAGTGAAACGGCTGGTCCACGACAGTCACTACATCGGGGTCATGAGTAAGGACAAGTACATCCTTGTCTTCTTCATTCGAGAAGTTAAAACTGGCTGGTACATTGTGATAGCGTAGCGCATAATCATCAATCCCTACGATTACCACATCTTCCTTCTCTACATATTCATTCTTTAATACAGTAACCCCATACTTCTTTAATAAATCTGTCACTGCCTCTTCTTGATTCGTGTGTCGATCATGATTGCCAAGTACAGCGTACGTCTCGACTCCTACTCGTTCAATCATCTTTAAGAATGATTCTAGCTTTGGAAGCTCGCTTGGATGTTTATCAATGTAATCTCCCGTTAAGAAGATATAATCAGGAGACGCATCCTTTATCGTCCGCTCAATCGTCGACATTGGAACACGTAAATGACGGATATGCAAATCGCTAATTTGCACAATGGTCTTCTTCGCTTTCGTATCCCACTCTACTCGTTCAACCTTTAACCAACTAGTCGGTAAAATAAATAAAAGCTCCCATCCAATTCCAATAAGAAGTAGGAACCCTACTCCATAGAGCCAATATTCCTCCATAATCCTTACCTCCAATTCGTTACGTTCATGATTCTTAGTTTACAGAAGCGTATGCGGTTCGGTCATCATTTTTTCGTCATTCCCTCCTAATTTGTATCCATAACTACAAACTAGCTCTGATGGCAGCACAAGATGGTAACTTCTTCTGAGAAAACATGGGCTTGTTCCGAACTATCCGATTTTCTTCCACAGAAAAAGCGAACCCCTCACTAGGGATTCGCTCCTATCCATGTCTACAAATCATCAAAGCCATTGTCCGCATAGTCTACTTTCGTGTACTGACGGGACTTCTGTTCGAAGAAATCAGATTTCCCACTATCCACATCTTGGTAAGCCTTAATCCATTTCAACGGATTTCGATGGTGACGCTCGAATGGACGCTCTGCTCCAAGTTCAACGCAGCGCTTATTTGCCATAAACTTAATATAGGAATCAAGTTCTTCCATCGTAATGCCTTCAAAGTCGTCTCCGATAATGTAGGACGCCCATTTGATCTCAAGCTCAGCAGCACGCTTGAATGTATCCGTAACAAACTGAAGATTTTCTTCTGTGTTGAGCTCAGGGTTCTCTTCTAGCGTCTCCTTAAAGATATTGGCGAAGAGACGAACGTGTAACTGTTCATCCCTATTAATGTAATTAATCATTGTACTCGTAGAAACCATCTTCTGATTTCTGGCAAGGTTGTAGAAGAAGGCAAACCCCGCGTAGAAGAACAGCCCTTCTAAAATGACATCGTATACGATTGATTCGATAAACGTTTGTGGATTTGGATCCTCCGTAAAGTTGAGGTATCCTTCAGCGATAAACTGATTTCGTTCTAGTAAGACTTCATCGTGCTTCCAATACTCAAAGATCCGGTCTTGCTCCGCCTTCTCGACGAGTGAGGATAAGACGTAAGAATACGATTGGTTGTGGATAACCTCTTGAAAGGATAATACTTGCATAAGAGCAGCCAAACTTGAGTCGGTTAAGTAATCCGAAATCTTGCCGCTGTAATCGGTTTGGACCGAATCAAGAAACGCTAGCAGGCCGATTACTTTCTTAAACGTATCTTGTTCTTTCTCACTTAAGCTCCCCCATTGGCGCATATCATTTGCCATATTAATCTCTGAGGGAATCCAGAAGTTCTGAAGCATATTCTTATACATTGGATAAGCCCATGGAAAGCGAACATCATCCCAGTTCAAGATATTCGAGCTCTCGCCGTTAATAATCCCAGTCGACTTATTTGGAGCAGCCGTGTCGTATAGGTTACGTTCGTTTAAATGTGTTTCAGCCATCCTTCTTCCTCCTTTAAGATGAGCAACTTTCGCACTCTTCAAGGTCTTGAGTTGATGTAGAGCGCGTGTAGTAGGTCGTTTTTAGCTTCTCTTTCCATGCAACGATATGAAGTTCAAGCAAGTCTTTCGCTTTAATGTTGTTCCGTACATAGAGGTTAAATGACACGGACTGATCCATATGACGTTGTCTTGCAGCATTTTGGCGAATGCTCCATTTCTGGTCGATGTCATAGGCGGATTTATAGTACCAGTAGTTCGCCCGATTCAAGTCAGGTGCAGTAACCGGAATTTTATAATTCTTCTTCTCCTCTGAGTAGAACTTCTGGAAGATTGGGTCGATGCTTGCCGTGCTTCCAGCAATAATCGATGTGGACGAGTTTGGAGCTACCGCCATCATGTAGCCATTACGGACGCCATACTCTTGTACCTCTTCTTTCAGGTCTTCCCAGTCACATGCATCTGTTGATTTATATCCACGCTTGTCGAAATAGGCACCAGTCTCCCACTCGGATCCTTCAAATACTGGATAGCTGCCCTTCTCTTTCGCTAGTTCTTTACTTGCCTCAATGGATAAATACGCAATACGTTCGTACAGCTTGTCTGAGTAGTCGACCGCTTCTTCTGACTCCCACCGAATGCCTTCGTTAGCAAGTAAGTGGTGCCATCCGAATGTACCAAGGCCAACTCCGCGGTATTTATGGTTGGTTAACTGTGCTTGCAACACCGTAATGGTATTTAAATCAATCACATTATCGAGCATACGCATTTGAATCGGAATTAAACGCTCTAGTGCTCCGGCCGGTACAGCTCGACCAAGATTAATGCTCGATAGATTACACACAACAAAGTCACCCGGCTCTTTCACCGTAATAATTTTGCCTTCTTCTGTGTAATGCTCGCTCACCGTCGTAGCACTCTGATTCTGCGTAATTTCCGTACACAGGTTGGAGCAATAGACCATGCCCTTGTGGCTATTTGGGTTCTTCCGATTCACTTCATCTCTGTAGAACATGTAAGGGGTCCCAGTTTCAAGTTGACTAATCATCATGCGCTTCATAATATCTATGGCAGGAACAGTCTTTCGGGATAAGGCTTCGTTGGCCACGCACAGAGCATACTTCTCTCGGAAACTGCCTTCCCCATCTTTCTCATCATAGTAATCCTCTAGACTAAATCCCATCACACTCCGAACCTCATGGGGGTCAAATAGATGCCAGTCGTCACGATCTTGAACGGCTTCCATAAATAAGTCTGGTATACATACCCCCGTGAACAAATCGTGTGTACGAAGGCGTTCATCCCCATTGTTCAGCTTTGCATCAAGAAAACGGAAGATGTCTGGATGCCATACGTCCAAATACACGGCAATGGCACCTTGGCGTTGTCCGAGTTGATCGACGCTTACCGCCGTATTGTTCAGCTGCTTCATCCACGGGATTACACCAGAGCTCACGCCTTTGTAGCCACGAATGTCACTTCCTTGTGAGCGAATCTTCCCAAGATAAGCCCCAATTCCCCCACCTGCTTTAGACAAGTTTGCAATATCTGTGTTGCTGTCGAAGATTCCTTGCAGGCTATCATCCACAGTATCAATAAAGCAGCTCGACAGTTGCCCATAATCCTTGCCGGCGTTGGCGAGCGTAGGGGTGGCGACTGTCATATACAATTGGCTAATTGCCCAATACGCTTCTTTCACGTAGAACGCTCGTTTCTCCTTCGGTTCTTGAGCCATTAACGTCATCGCAATAACGAGGAATCGTTCTTGAGGCAGTTCATAGAGCAACCGTTCATGGTCACGAGCTAAATAACGGTCTGCTAACGTTCGAAGCCCAATGTATGTAAATTTCAAATCGCGAGCGGGCTCAATCACTTCTGATAGCGAACGAATCTCTTCTTCGTCGTAGTGGTTAAGCAACAAGGAGCTGTAAACACCTTTCTCGCGAAGGGTAACAAGAAGCTCGTAAAAGTCTGGGTACGTCGTTCCTTCTAATGCTCCTCTCCGCTCTCTTACTTGCTCATAGAGAGACTTTAAGTAAACCCTTTCCGCCACATACGTCCAATCTGGTGCTGTCTCGTCCATTTCGTCCAAGGCTTTTAACACCATTTCGTGATAGAGCTGGCTCCGTTCTGTTTCTCCTTTTTTAGAGAAGATGCTTTCCATCTGGTCTTGATAGGCGTTCAGGTCAAGATGTGGAAACTCATGCTTTAGTCCTTTCACATACGTTAATAGGTCATCATTCGTGGAATACCTTTCATTCGTCATGATCATGCTCATGCCAATTCCTCCCTTTACAATTCAATTTAACTAATATAACTCAATAGATTTACCAGTACTTCTGATAGCTAAAGGTACGCACTCAAGGAAGAGTTTAGGGGTCAGAGGAAAAGATTCGCTTTCCTGTTGCCCCACACGATGTGGGGCAGTTCGGTGTTGTCCCAGGATGGGACGGGTTTAACAGAACACCCATCAAAAAGCCTCCTCTTTCGCTTTCGCTCTCTCCGGGGTCTCAAAAGTACGTACTTCCACGGGGCCCTGCAGGATGCGGGGTCGTTCGTTGTTGGCACAGGACGTGCCGTACTTAAACGAACATCTTTGAGGCACTTTTTCCCTTCCCCCATATCACGTGAGTAGTTGCATACCTTAAACGTAATACTTACCATTTCATAAAAGAGTCATTTAAATTAAAAAAGCCGCTTCCTACAGGAGAGCGGGTTGTAAACGATAGGAAAAGACACAGGTATCCCGTGTAATCTCACATCGTTTCCCCTTCTCACTCCCCGAAGAAGTTGAAACTGCGGTCGTAGGCAGGTCTCCTGACTTATGCATCGTTCTACTATGAGTGTCTTCCCATGCCTTTGCACAGTGATCGTCTCAGTTCGTCCACATTTACAGTTGCGGGGACAGTTCTGGTCTTTCACCAGATTCCCTATTAAACCGTTATTCACAGTACCTACTTACCGCTACATACTATATATATACTTTTAACATCCAAAATAAACTATATATTGTGTTTGAATCTGTTATCTATCGTACCGAACATTTCCCGAAACTTCAAGACTATATTTTTCCATTTTAATTCAAGAATCGAATCAACCCTCTTCACCAATAGGGTCTTCCCACAAAAAATTTTTTCTTTTATACTAACTTTATCTGATATTGTCAGAAAAATAAAAACAGGAGTGGTGCTTTATGACAAATTTCGCCAAACATCTACAAATCCCTTTAAATTTCACTACAAGAAAGGATGCATTACATGTTAAAAGGAAATTTAGTCGAACTCCGTCCTGTGAAGGAAGAAGATCTTGAACGAGTGAACAAATGGAACAACGATGAAGAACTCACGAGACTTGCATCAGGTAGCAACCTTCCCTATCAATTGAACAACCCTCATGAATCACTAAAGGCACATTATACAAAGAATTTAACCTCCCATAACTTGTTGAAAGATGGGATCGTATTCTCCATCTATGCAACCGCGACCAGCGAACAAATTGGAAAGTGCGACTACCGGGAGTTTAATCCGATTACACGATGTGCCACCGTGGGAATTGTTATAGGGGAAAAGGAATATTGGGGGCGAGGCTATGGGAAAGAAACAATTCATTTGCTCTGTCGCCATTTGTTCTACGATTTGAACGTAAACCGTATTCAACTCGATACGTGGAGTGGAAATGAACGTGCGGTTGCTCTCTATAAGGCCTGTGGCTTTCGGTTGGAGGGAAGACTTCGTCGGAATGAGTATGTAAACGGGGAGTATCACGATACGCTCATACTAGGGCTTCTTCAGGAAGAATTTACACATTAAACCTGATTCGTTACCATGAGAGAAAGCGTAGGGAATTCCCTACGCTTTCACATGTGACTTTGCGAGTTGAATTTGTTCTTTCACCTGAATCTCAGACGTTCCCCCATAGCTGTTGCGAGCGTTCATAACGGCTTTCGGGTCAAGAAGGTCATAGACTTCTTCCTCAATATGTGGACTAAACTGCTGAAATTCCTCTAAGGTAAATTGAAGAAGGGAACGGCCTTGTTCTAAGCCATAGAGAACCACTTTGCCAATAATTTCGTGTGCTTCTCTAAACGTAGCTCCCTTATTTACTAAGTAATCCGCTAAATCGGTCGCATTGGAATAATCATTCTGTACCGACTGCTCCATCTGGTCAACATTTACTTCCATTGTTTCAATCATGGGAGCTAGAATGAGCAACGTCCCTTCAACCGTCTTCACCGTATCAAGGAGCCCCTCTTTATCTTCCTGCATGTCTTTGTTATACGCTAACGGAAGTCCCTTTAACACGGTTAGTAAACCAAGTAAATTTCCATTCACTCGCCCGGTCTTAGCGCGCAATAACTCAGGGACGTCTGGATTTTTCTTCTGTGGCATAATGCTTGACCCTGTACAGAAGGAATCATCGAGTTCTATAAATTGGAATTCTTGACTACTCCAAAGAACGAGTTCTTCTGACAGACGGGATACGTGCATCATGAGAGTAGCTGCATGACTCATAAATTCTACTATGAAATCACGGTCACTTACAGCATCCAAACTGTTCGGATAAACGGCATGGAGACCTAGTAATTCAGCCGTTCGATGTCGATCGATTGGAAATGTCGTTCCGGCTAAAGCTCCAGCGCCAAGTGGGGAGATTTCCGTCCGCTTCAAACTATCCTGGAAGCGCTCTTTATCACGATTGAGCATCCAGAAGTACGCCATTAAGTGATGAGCGAACGAGATCGGCTGCGCTCGCTGAAGGTGTGTGTAACCAGGAAGCATCGTTCCAACATGCTCATCCGCCTGCTTGAGGATGGCCTGCTGCACTTGGTCGATTAAGTCAATAACCCCCTTCGTCTTTCTACTGACGTATACGTGCATATCAGTAGAAATTTGGTCGTTACGACTTCGACCAGTATGAAGCTTGCCCCCTACCGGACCAATTGCGTCGATTAAGGCTCGCTCTATATTCATGTGAATATCTTCATCTTGAATCGAATACGTAAAGGTTCCTGACTCAATCTGATGCAGTACTTGATGCAATCCGCTGGTGATTTCCTGAACCTCATCCGAAGTGAGCACACCGCACTCCCCAAGCATTGTAACGTGAGCGAGTGAACCTTCAATATCCTCCTTTGCGAAAGCTTTGTCGAATGAAATGGATGCGGTGAACTCTTCCACGAGTTCATCCGTCTCCTTTGTAAATCGTCCTCCCCATAGCTTTGACACTACAACCCCTCCTAAGAATGAACAGCGTTCTTCGATTGATGAACTTGAGCGTGTACTTTCGTTGGCAATCCCCACAATTTAATAAATCCTTCTGCAGCCTTATGGTCGAACATATCCCCCTTCAAGTAAGTGGCTAGTTCTTCGTTGTACAAGGAATAAGGAGACTTTCGGCCCACAACTGTAGCATGACCTTTGTGAAGCTTCACGTTAATCGTACCAGTTACCACTTTCTGAGTATCTTCAACAAATGCCATTAGAGAAGACTTGAGCGGAGAGAACCACAGTCCGTCATAAATCAGCTTCGCCATCTGCTGGTCCACCATTGTCTTGAACTGTGACATTTCCCGAGTGTGTGTTAAGAATTCAAGTTCCTTGTGAGCTCCGATTAAGATGAGCGCGCCTGGGTTCTCATATACCTCCCGTGACTTAATACCAACAAGACGATTCTCCACATGATCGATTCTTCCGACGCCATGCTTGCCACCTTTCGTATTTAATTCTTCGATTAGATCGACCAAAGGTTTGGCTACGCCGTTTAATGCGACTGGACGCCCTTCAAGAAATTCAATCTCTACGTATTCCGGTTCATCTGGTGTATGCTGTAACGATGCTGTCCATGCAAATGCCTCTTCTGGTGGTTCAACCCAAGGATTCTCAAGGACACCAGCCTCACACGCTCTTCCCCATATATTCGCATCAATTGAGAACGGATTTTCAGCGGTCACCGAAATCGGGATCCCTTTCTCTTCTGCATAGACAAGTTGTTCATCTCGTGTCATCCCCCACTCACGAACGGGTGCGACAACGTTTAAATCAGGATTTAAGGCTTGAATGGAAAGCTCAAAACGTACCTGGTCATTCCCCTTACCGGTACACCCGTGGGCAACTGCTACCGCTCCTTCCTTCTCTGCCACATCTACGAGAAACTTTGAAATAAGCGGTCTTGATAGTGCGGATGATAAAGGATATTTGCCTTCGTATAAGGCATTCGCCTTCAACGCAGGCAACAAATATTCCTCTGCAAGCTCTTCCTTGGCGTTAATCATATATGCATTCACAGCCCCAACCTGAAGAGCTTTCTGCCGAACTGTTTCTAAGTCTTTCCCTTCTCCAATATCGAGCCCTAGTGCCACAACTTCATATCCGTATTTCTCTTCAATCCATTTAACTGAAACGGATGTATCTAACCCTCCGGAATAAGCAAGAACAATTTTCCCCTGACTCATAAACCGTCACTCCCTTTATGTGATTGAACTATTATTGATTATGAATTATTATACATTCTATTGTATTTATATTCGATTGACAAGGGGAGATGTGCGAATTTTTTCCGCTTTTTTTCTGAATTGTTGAAACTTCCAACAATGTCCATACGTCTATATAGCAGAAGAGCAAAACAATAGAGAGCACGGATACTCATAGATTACGAATTCGTTTAGGAGGGTTATTGTGAAGGAGAAAGCACATTTATTCCTGGCACTTGGAATTGCCTTTACCTTGGCAGGATGCAGTCAGTCGCTACAACCCGACACAACCATGAATGCAGCAGAAACAGCTGAAGATACACCAGAGGAGAGAACCGGGGTATTTATGGTTGAGAAAGAGATTCAACACTTGATTGACGCTCACCACACAATCCATACGTTCATGACGCAGCATGAGGAAGAAGTAGATGGGCCAGATTCTTTAGCGCAAGTTCCAAAGGATGCCTACGATTCTGTATTAAACGAAGTGTATGCAGAAAAGGCCATGGAGAACCTATGGACACCGTTTTATGAGCATGCAGAAACAACGAATATTTATGAACCTTATTACCACGGTCTGCCTTTTACTACTGTTGACTACGAAGATATTCTAGAATACGAAACAGTTCATTCTGATTCCTCTACATACGAACTCTACCTCTCCTTTATGCATTATGGAGAACCTGTATTCTGGAAGTTCACGTATGAAGCGGACGGCTCTGATTGGAAGGTTGTAGATCAAGCGAGCTATTCTAACTACGCAGAAGGACAGGAAGAACTACAACACTACTTGATTCAACAGGAAGGATACAGCCAAGATGACTTCAACGTAGGTGGGTATTACTTGTATCCTATCCTTCCAGAAGAAGGGTACATGTGGACAACGACTCTCAAAGAAAGTGGTTTCGAGACCGTACGTAACGAGAACGGGCTCTCCTTAAAGGAATTGATTACAGAAGAGAGGGTCATTTATCGTATGTATGATGAGGACAATACAATCGTTGATACGTACACGGTTCATAAGAAGAGCGGAGAAATTGAAAAGCAGTCATAATAAAGAGCGCGTACGGGATGACACCCGTACGCGCTTCTCTATTAGGTTTGGAAGACAGATACATGCTCAATCTGTGCATCAGCTTCGTATGCGCGTTGTAGCTTCTGAGTTAGGTCACCTGGCTTCCCGTCCTGAACGGCACTGCCATCTACCTTTACAATCGGCACGATTTCAGAAGTTGTACTTGTTAGGAACAATTCGTCCGCATCTTGAAGGTCCTCGACCGTAAACGATTGTTCAACAAATGGAATACCCGCTTCTTGGCAGAACGTTCGCACCCGCGTCCGAACACACCCATGTAGGATTTGATTGGTTTCAGGGTGCGTATATACGCTTCCATCCTTAACAAGAAACACATTTGAAGAGCTGCACTCTGTTACGCGCTCTCCTCGATGAAGAATCGCTTCATACGCCCCGTGTTCTTTGGCTGTTTGTTTTGCCAATACGTTTGGCAATAGGTTAAGACTCTTAATGTAACAATTCTGCCAACGCTCATCCTCATGAGTAATGACGGAGACTCCGTGCTTCATTTCTTCCGTTTTACGAGTCAAATCTGCGATGTATGCGTACAAGTTTGCTCCAACGCCCACCGGGAATGCATGATCTCTTGGAGCAGAACCTCGTGTGACTTGAAGGTAGAGCTTAGCATCTGTCGTAACGCTATTCTTCTCAAGTAACGTTGCTAGCTTCTCAAGTAACTCTGCCTTCTCATAAGGCACCTCTAACTTGATTGCCTCAGCTGAACGATACAGCCGGTCGATATGGTCATGGAGTTGATAGAAACGCCCCCCATAAATACGGATTACTTCGTAAACCCCGTCTCCAAATTGCAAGCCTCGTTCTTCAAACGGATAGGACAATGCATCTTGATGAACATAATCAGATTCAGTTAATAAATATGGTTTCATTCCCATTCGTTCTCCTCCCCCTTCGGTTATGTATAGTAGTGTATTCAGCCTTCCTCAAAGAAGGACCCATAAGCTTTCATATAGTGTAACAGAGAATGAGGGAATCAGGTAAAGGAAAAATAAAGAAAGTATTGCTTCCTATAATTGAATTTAATCTTCAATCTTAAAGGTAGCTTAGCCGTACATAGAGCCTACTACTGCAGAAGAAGAATTGAACCAAAAAAAGCCCCCGTATCCTACGGGGGCTTGTTCAACGTTGATTAGTTTGTGATGGTCAGGATTGGACCTTCGTTAAGGAACTGAGCCAAGTTCTGGCCGTCTTCTTCGACTTTCTTCCACTCATCAGACTGCATCGCTGTCTGTAAGTCTTCCATGGAATTGAATTCTATTTCAACGATTTGGTATAGGTTCATTTCTGTACCCAACGCTTGTTGGACTTTATTGACGGACGCGTTCACAACACCTTTTACTTGCTGAGCAAGGGGCATGTGCACCTCTTGATAATGTTTTTCGAATCCTTCTACATCAGTAGGTTGTTGATAGATTACCATAATTTTAGCCATATTGTTCTTCCTCCTCTTTCATGAAGTTCACCAATCTGTTTCTATTCTATGGCGAATCGCGAACATTTAGCAAAATATTTGTTTATCCGACAAGCAGGCATTTTATTTCGAGCACCGAATTAAGTAAACAAACCTTATTTAGGAGTGGAGAATAACCTATGCAGATGGATTACCTCAATTATCCCTATCAGTCACAACGTATGACAGCCATTGCCAACCAAGGCATGGTCGCCACGTCCCAACCTCTCGCTTCACAAGCTGGGCTTGACCTGCTCAAGAAGGGAGGCAACGCGGTAGATGCAGCTATTGCGACAGCTGCAACGTTGACAGTCGTTGAGCCTACATCAAATGGAATTGGAGGGGATGCGTTTGCCCTTGTGTGGATGAAGGATGAACTACATGGTCTGAATGCAAGCGGACCCGCACCAGCATCCATTTCAATCGATGCTTTAAAACACAAAGGGTATGATGAAATGCCAACGCACGGATTCATGCCTGTTACTGTTCCAGGTGTCCCAGCCGCATGGAAGGCACTATCCGATCGATTTGGCAAGCTTCCTTTTCATGAATTGCTTCAACCTGCCATTCACTATGCTGAGAAAGGCTATCCAATTAGTCCAACGCTCGGTCGTTTCTGGGAGGCTGCTGTATCGACTTTTCAGAAGAAGCTAACGGGTGAAGAATTCTCACACTGGTTCGAAACATTTGCACCGAAGGGGAGAGCTCCTCAAATTGGAGAAACCTGGTCATCCCCTAACCACGCTGCCACGCTTCGCTCTCTCGCTGAAACGAATGTGGATTCGTTTTACCAAGGAGAGCTTGCTGAGAAGATGGCTCAGTTCTCTCGAGAGTATGGGGGATTCTTGTCTTTAGAAGACTTACAATCATATGAGCCAGAGTGGGTCACGCCTATTTCTGTTCCTTATAGAGGATATGACGTGTGGGAAATCCCGCCAAACGGACAAGGAATCGTAGCGTTGCAGGCTCTAAATCTATTACGGGGATATGACTTTCATGAGAAGGAAGCTGCAGAAACGTACCATCTACAAATTGAAGCAATGAAGCTCGCCTTTGCAGATGGTCACGCACACCTTGCAGACCTTGCTCATATGAAGACGTCGGTGTCGGACCTTCTGTCAGAAGCGTATGCGAAAGAACGACGATCCCTCATTCATCGAACGGCTAGACTCCCTGAGGCTGGAGTTCCGACAAGAGGAGGAACTGTCTACCTTGCGACTGCAGATAAGGAAGGAAACATGGTTTCTTATATTCAAAGCAACTACATGGGATTTGGCTCTGGACTGGTCGTGCCAGGTACTGGAATCGCTCTTCAAAACCGAGGGCACAATTTCTCATTAGACAAAGCTCATCCGAACGCGCTACAAGGCGGGAAACGCTCCTATCACACCATCATACCTGGCTTCCTTACGAAAGATGGGCATGGAGTCGGTCCCTTTGGAGTGATGGGCGGCTTTATGCAGCCTCAAGGGCACGTACAAGTGGTGATGAATACACTTGACTTCCACCTTAACCCACAAGCAGCACTTGATGCCCCTAGATGGCAATGGATGAAAGATCGTACCGTTTGGGTCGAGCCTCACTTCCCAAATTCCATCGCTCAGCAACTTATGAGGATAGGTCATGATGTTCACATTCAAGTAGACGGAAGTGCCTTTGGTCGGGGGCAAATTATCTGGAGAGACAATGAGACAGGAACACTGTATGGCGGGACAGAATCACGTACAGATGGTAGTATTGCTTCATACTAAACGTTTCGTAAAGGATTGAATGGAACATGACACAATGGAATCTGTTTATGGCGTTCATACGAGTAAGCTTGCTCGGCTATGGTGGAGGTCCTGCTGCCATCCCCCTTCTATACAAGGAGGTGGTGGATCGGTACAAGTGGCTAACTGACGATGAATTCTCAGATATCCTCGCTCTTGCTAACACACTCCCTGGCCCCATTGCAACGAAGATGGCCGGGTATATTGGGAGACGGGTCGGTGGAACCGTTGGACTTATGAACGCGGTCCTAGCCACTATCGTTCCGACGATTATATTGTTAATCGTCCTCCTATCCGTACTTGGGTCCTTATCCGACGAACCATGGGTCCAAGGGATGACAGCTGCTGTGGTTCCTGTTGTTGGCGTACTCCTACTCGTATTAACATGGCAATTTATAAAGAAGGCTAAAGGTACACTGGGCTTACTTGTAACAGCCTTATTATCTTTCGCTTCCTTGCTCATTATTGAATGGCTCGGTATCCATCCTGGCATCGTGATTGCCCTCTTACTTGGTGCAGCACTACTAAGACGGGACGATCCGAAGAAAGGAGCGGGGACACAGTGAAGCTTTGGCACATTTTTATGGCATTCTTTATTCCTGGGATTTTAGGGTATGGGGGAGGTCCTGCTTCCATTCCCCTCGTTGAGAAGGAAGTAGTTGATCGATATGAGTGGTTAACCGTTAATGAATTTAGCGAAATGCTCGCGATGGCTAACGCCCTTCCTGGTCCAATTGCAACGAAGATGGCTGGATACATTGGCTATATGGAAGGTGGCATACTTGGTTCAATTGTAGCCGTTTTCGCTACTGTTGCGCCTTCATTGATATTAATGATTGCGCTGATGTCTCTTCTTTATAAATATAAAGACTCACCTAAGGTGAAACGAATGACCGCTTACATACGGCCTACCATCGCTGTCCTCTTAGGTGTCATGGCATATAGCTTCTTCTCCACGTCCTACGAAGGAGCAGGACTTTACCAGACAGTTGGCATCGCAGTCGTTAGCTTTGTCTTGCTTGAGAAGCTACGCGTCCCGCCTGCACTCGTCATCGTAGGCGCACTCGTCTACGGCGCCCTATTTCTTAGTTAATCCAAATAAAAAAGCTCCCTACTTGAGGGAGCTTATTGTTTGGCTTATTTTTGAACGTTAGCTGCTTGAGGACCACGGTTACCTTCAACGATTTCGAAAGTAACTTCTTGGTTTTCTTCTAGAGTTTTGAACCCTTCGCCTTGAATAGCGGAGAAGTGTACGAATACGTCGTCTTGACCTTCAACCTCGATGAAACCGAAACCTTTTTCAGCGTTGAACCATTTTACTTTACCTTGTAACATAAATCTTTTCCTCCTGTGTGGACGTCGCCACTAGTTACTTATTATTGCTCACGAGATCACTCAAGACGAGAAAGCCACTTAAAGCTATTCTAAGTATCCTTCGTTGCACCGAATTGCAATAACTGTATTAAGTATAACACGGCTTCTTAAAAAAGATACCCTTTTTCACTTTTTATTTCTAAAACATTCCATCCTATTTATCTTCAATATACAGTTGAATAAAGCGGTTACAGCATGTATAGTGAAGATGTACATATATCAAAAAGATACAGGTGAGGGAAATGAAAACAAATTCAACGAAGTACGCCATCCTCGGTCTTATTACAACAGACTGTCGCACTGGATACGAAATTAAAAATCTGATTGACCGCAGTCTAAACCATTTCTGGAAGATCAGTTTCGGTCAAATCTATCCTACCTTAAAAACACTCGTAGAGGAAGAACTAGCAACAGTCGAATACACCGTTCAAGCTGGGAAACCTGATAAAAAAGAATATCACATTACAGAGCTTGGACAACAACAGCTACAAGAATGGCTTGAGAGCTCAGAAATCACCATCCCTCATGAACGCAATGAATTAATGCTGAAACTATTCTTCAGCCGTCATCAACCTGCAGAATCAGCCATCCACAAGGTAAACGAATACGCCGTAGCACTACAGGAAAAGTTAGCCACCTATGAACTCATTCAGGAAGAGATTAAATCACACGAATCCGTACACCCAGATTCACGTTACTGGCTCATTACACTTGATTATGGCATCCGTAAAACAAGAGCGGCCATTGACTGGTGTCATGCCACTGTCGACACGTTATCAGGTTCGTAATCTTAAAGGGGGAGTTTGGAATGGGGAAGGTTTATGCAGGCAGGTATACAACGGAAGGCAAAGACGAGGTCGTCGTGTTTATCATTGGAATGCGAATGAATCGTTTCTTTAAGATTCATAAATGGCTTCCTGTCTTACGATCGATGCCTCCGATGATTAGTGAATTGTATCGAAATCGTTCACTCGGCTTCCGCTCACTAGATTCAATGTTCGGTTGGCGCACTATTTATATGATTCAGTATTGGGATTCATTTGAACAGCTCGAAGCCTACTCGAAACAACCTACCCATGCTTCTGCTTGGAAAGCGTTTATGAAATCTGTTGGTTCTAGTGGAGATGTCGGCATTTTTCATGAAACGTATGTTGTTCCTCGCGACAACTATGAGGTGATGTATGGAAATATGCCGAAAGTTGGGTTGGCGAAAGCATTTGGTCATACAGAAATTACGAAGGAAACAACTAAGGCTCGCCTACGAATGAAGGCTTCTAACCGTTCATAATCCCCCACTTACACGCACAAATATATGGTAGAATACCATTATATTGTGTACTGTGAGAGGAGGGACAATATGCAGTGGTTACAGCGCCTGAAGCACAATTGGCTGCTTACTGGGTCAAGTCTGCTTCTATTCTTTTTGCTGGCAACTTGGTTCCTCAATGCGTTCTTAACGAACTGGGTATTTGAGACCTTTTTATTTTTCTTCTTTTTATGTGTGATTTTATTAGCCATCCTATTCTTAGGTTTGTCCATACGAGAACTGTTTAGGAAAGACACGTTAACGTGGAAGGTGGTACTCCCACTCGTTCTCTTGATTACGTTCTTCATACTACTCGTCACTAACCCGCTTTATCCTATACTTAAACAAGCTTCTTTCCAATGGAAGCTTGATGCAAGAACAGCTATTGCGGAACAAGTAAATCAGGATGAACTTCTTGTTACTGACGAAAATGTAAACGGAACGTGGCTCGCACTCCCTGACCAATTCAAATGGATGAACCTGTCAGATGAGGACGTCGTGCATGAACGAAATGGTTATGTACTCTTCTATTTATCGAAGGGAGTCATGAATCACTATTCAGGATACGTCTATTCGAGAAGTGGAACAGCTCCTCCAGACGGATTATTCTGCAAGGAAGACGACTTCATTGAAACGACCAATCATCGTCACTGGTATTTCATACAATGCAACTAACTAAAAGCCTGACTCAATCACGAGTCAGGCTTTCCTATGGAGATTATCGCTTCGCAGTATTCGTAGGATGAATGGCTTTCTCTAATTCTTCCTTCGTCATCTCATTGTCTGCTGCAGCCATTGCGTCATTGAATGGTTTACCAGCTTGACTTCCATTGTGATTCTGTCGCTTCTTCTTCTTACCCATCTCTATCCCTCCTCGCTAACTAGTATGCACAAGTATTGCGAAGAAAATTTCAAAAAATAGCGCACCCGTCTATACACACCTGTCTTGTCCTGAATACGCTAAATGAAACAAGGAAAGAAGGTGAGTTCATGAACAACTATGAACGTTGGAATGAATTGCCCTATGCCGGTGAATCTACCCCTCCAATGAACGCCGAAACTCCTAAAGCGTGGTCATGGAGAACGTACTTTATTCGATTAGATCGTGAAGAAGACCAGTTTACCGATCTAGAAGGGAAACCGATTCACTTACATGTTCGTCATCCAAACACAATCAATTGGGACGACCAACTCAATAAAGTCCATCGTGCTCTCTCCCGGTTAACAAGTAAAGAGCGAGACATTGCTCGCTACTGGGCAACAGGTCCAGCCAGTAAGCAATGGATTCCAATCGTTGATAAACTCATTGATACGTATGGAGTAGAAGCCCCTCGTTCATCAAGAATTCTCTCTTGTTTATTTGCAAGTATGAACGATGCGTTCGTTGCCACATGGTACTTAAAGTATAAATGGCTTGTTGCGCGTCCGAACCAGCTTGACCAGGATTTAGTAACAATCGTATGCACACCTAGACATCCGTCCTACCCGTCCGGTCATGCAGCCGTTGCCGGCGTCGCAGAGACAGTATTGAGCTACTTTTTCCCTGGTGAAAGAAGAAAGCTAAAACGCTTGGCTGAAGAATGTGCGAAATCAAGACTTTACGCAGGAGTTCACTTCCCTATCGACAATGACGAAGGGCTTAAGCTAGGACGACAGATTGGGCATATCGCAATCCAGAACATTGAACAAGACCGTGACAACGAGAACGAAACCATCGACACACCTTATCGCGCTTATCGGAACGCAGATCTTGTGCCTCCTCCTTATGAGCAACCACTTCCCTTTGACTTTGATGACCATTGTGATTCGCTCGTTGAAGGAGACACCAGTGAACATCCCTACAACTCAACCGTACCTAAACCAAAGCTCTACTATTAACCCTTCTCTATGAGGAGGGTTTTAGCGTTCGTTCCCTTCTCCAGTCTCTTCATCTTCTTCTGTCTCCCATTCTTCCTGTTCCTCATGAAATTCTTGGTCTGTCTGGCCAGTTATGTAATCAAATGGGGTATAGAAATTACTAGGACGCTCTTTCTTGAAGAAGATCTTGAATGCAACAACGAGGATCAGTAGAACAACGGTGAATAAGATGACGATGTTCGATAAAGCGATTAGCTGCATGCTTTCAACCTCCAGACGGGATACCAAGAAAACATTCCTTTTTTATCCAACTAGCAATTTAAGTTATACTTATGGTATAGCCTAAAGGGAGGGGAACTCATGAACCCAATTTTCATTAGTTTAATTGTCCTCATGAGTGTAGCCGCATTAGTAGGTACGATGTTTGTAGGTAGAGATGTGAACAAGACGATTTCAAAGTATGAGAAAGAAGGAGACAAAGGGGAGGCACAGTTAACCGAGAAACCAAATCCGAAGCAGAATTCGAGCCTCATCATCTTGTCGTCCATTTATGGAGTGACCTTTCTTACCTTGTGGTTGTTGCGATTCTCATTCTGTAATCTTGCGCACAATACTGTGCGCCTTCTTTTTTGTCTAAGGCTCGTAACGGTAAATCCACACCTTCTTATTCCATTTCAATATCTTCTTACATCGCTTCATTCCAATACGCTCTGCTACTCGGATAGAAGGTTCATTGTAGACGTCTATTAAGGAAATAACACGAGGAACCAGCAGATGATTGATCGCATAATTCCTGCACGCTTCTGCCGCTTCTGTCGCATAACCATTCCCCCATACGCGCCGTGCGAATAAATAGCCTACTTCAAGCTCCCGCTTCCCCTCGACTTCTTGAAACATGAGTCCACATTGTCCGAGGAATTCGCCTGTTTCTTTCAGCTCTACTATCCATAGACTCACTCCATACTTTCGTTCATGTTCAATTGTCCATCGTACCCAATTGCGAGCTTCATCAACCGTCTTTGTACTTGGATAGTACTTCATCGCTACGTGGTCACTGAAGATTTCCATCAACTTAGACACATCGCTCATTTGCATCTTTCTTAACCGTAACCGCTCAGTTTCCAACATGGATTCTCCCCCTAAGTCGATTATTGCACAAATAAGAATACCCCGATTAACCCAGGTGTAGCGATAAAGACATTGTATACGACAGAAACAAATCCGAACCATTTATCTTCTAACCGATCATCCATAAATAAGCCGATAAATCCCATTATTACGCTTACAAATACAAGTGCCCCGATAAGAGCAACTCCATAAGAAATATACGAATACTCCAAATCTCCAACAAACCACGGAATTAAAAACAGGCCCCCCGTAAGGACAAGGCTCATTAAACATAAACTTATAGATATGAGTGAGAGCTGCAGTTTCTTCAACATCATAGGTTCTCCAATCTATACCCAGTTTGTGTTTATTGTACCGAATTTCTCTCCTACTTTCACCGATTCCTTACCACGAAAAAACGACAGCATCTGCCAAAGCACATGCTGTCGTTACGTTAAAGCTTAGCTGTCTCGTAGCGACCGAACCACTCGTATCGGTGCGCAGAAAACCATTTATAAAGAGGGGAGCCCACTTTATCTAAATAAGGAATGTATAGAAGTAAAGCAAGTAAAGCTGGTACAGGAAGAGCTAGAAGCATGCGGCGAATTGCATAATAACCTACCTTCACTTCACCTTTCGCTGTACGCATATGAATTTCATCGTACACATCCTTGCCGATTAAGTAAGGATAAAGGTCGAGACGGCGCTCCGCCTCTTGAATCGCGACCCACTCTATACGGTTGAACCAATCCAAGCGTTTCAATACCGTTTTAATGGAATGGCATAGGGGACACTTCGCATCGTAAAAGACAATATGCTTCTCCATATAATCACCTCTTAGTTATGGCTAATACCTCCTGGAAAGAAGGACAAAACTTTGAAACGTGCACCATTCAAAATCGTATAGACAACTAGAGCCTTACTACAGGAGGGACAAGTCTATGTGGTTTCTACTCACTATCATAACCATCTTTCTCGTGCTCACGCTGTTTAAAACACGTGTCCGTGTGCAAGATGATCATCTTGTGATTTCCTATTTGTTCACAACACGTTCCGTACCTTTATCCAAGATTAACTCCATCTACATCTCCCCTCACTATGCAGGAGATTCTTCAGTGACAGACCATGTCGGCATTCCAAGTCGGTTGAGTGAACGACTTATTATTGAAACAGTTCAGAAGAAATACCTTGTCTATATTGACCAGCCCCGACGAATCGTCAAGTCTGTTAAACAGGCCAGGAAAGATATTTCCATCGAATCTTCCATAGACGTATAACCAGACAGACAAATTGCGCTCCCTTCTTCCTTGTACTACACTTAACACATCAACAATAAAGCAGGGGGATTAAGATGAGCACGGAACTAAACGTCAAAGACGTTACTGGATTAGACCCTAACGGAAATCAATGTTTAAGCACGGGCTTCATTACCGTTCATCGTCATTTAGAATTGGTCGACAGCGTACCTACGTACCACGATACTCAATTTGATGCACGTGACATTCAAAATATGATTGTGTTTACAGGAACAGCTGAAGAAGTCGTTGCTTATGTGAATGAGTATTACAACGGGGAAGACATGGAAAAAGACTATGTTGAGCTTGATGCTGAGACGAAGCAAGAATTAGAGGAAGAGCTGATTGCCCGCGAGAAACTTTACTCCTTCTTTAAAGAAGCACGTAAGCGTCAGCAACAAAAATAGGTTCTAAGTCAATTGTTGGGGTAGGAGGCAAGCTCCTGCCCCTTAACCAACTTGAAAGTCTTTAGTATGTTTGTATTGATGATGCAGAAGAATCTTCAATCGGAAACGGTCATACCTTCGGAATCCGAACGCATCTCGCTTAATAACCTTCGTTTGATTGTTCAACCCTTCTACGAATCCATTGCTATAGTTGAACGCAAAGCTGTTCAAAATCTCTGGTTGCCAGTTCTTCAACGTTTTTATCCCCTGAATAAACTCCGAAAGCCCAGCTTGAT